>JAEERN010000056.1 GCA_016285815.1 Clostridiales bacterium | reverse complement strand
GGCCTTTTTCGACCATGGCGTCGGCGGTCTCGCGGATGACGGCGTCGCTGATGGCGGGGCCGAAGGTGTTCCAGGTGTTGAAGCCCATGGGGGGAGTGCGTGAGAGCATGGTGGTTCCTCCGTCGTTTTATGAGATGCGGCCCGTCCGGGCCGAAAAGGGCCGGGGAAAAGGCTAATCCATGTACTCCTCGTAGGCCGCCAGGACCGCGTCCGTGTCGCCGATCATGCGGACCTCGCCGGCGTCCAGCCACAGAACGCGGCTGCACAGGCGGCGGATGCTTTCGAGGTTGTGCGAGACAAGGACGACGGTGCGGTCCGCGTTGCTGATGAGCTCGCGCATGCGGCGGGCGCTCTTTTTGCGGAAGCGCCGGTCGCCTACGGACAGGACCTCGTCGATCAGCAGGATGTCCGGCTCCAGCACGGCGGTGATGGAAAAGGCCAGCTTGGAGTACATGCCGCTGGAATAGGTGCTGACCGGCGAGTCGATGACCCGCTGAAGGCTGGAGAACTCGATGATCTCGTCCGTCTTTTCGCGGATGGTCTTCTTGTCAAAGCCAAGCAACAGGCCGGAGAGCATGATGTTCTCCCGGCCGGTCAGCTCTTTCTGGAACCCGACGCCGATGGCCAGCAGAGACACGTTGGCGCCGTGGGTGTTCACATAGCCCTCGTCCGGGGAAAAGATCCCCGCCAGCGCGCGCAGCAGCGTGGATTTCCCGCTGCCGTTCTCGCCGATGACGCCGAGGATCTCGCCCCGGCGCACGTCGAAATCGACGCCGTGGAGCGCCTCGTATCGGTTCATGTTGTGTTTTTTGCTGAAGATGGTCTTGAAGCTGAAGGAGCGAACGGTCCGATAGCTGATCTTCAGACCGCGGACCGTGATGGCGGAAGAGGGGTCAGTGTGTTCCATTATAGCACCTTGGCATAGCTGTTTTCCTGTTTATAGACCAGCTGGATGGCAAGCGCCACCAGAACGGCCGAGACCAGGGTCCACCCGCCCAGCCAGATCCAGTCGGGGTCGGTCTGGTACAGCAGCGAGCTTCGCATGCTGGCCATGACCAGCGCCACCGGGTTCACGCGGACCAGATAGTAGTTCCACGGAGCGGGCACGCGGGACGTGATGTCGTAGAAGACGCCGGAGAGGTAGAAGAACAGCCTCAGGATGACGTGGATGGCGTTGGACAGGTCGCCGACGTAGACGCCGACGTGCATCAGGATCAGGCTGAAGCCGAAGGTGAACAGCACCAGCAGCAGCAGCTCCGGCAGGATCTGCCAGACCCGGACGGGGAAGGGGACCTTGAAAAAGGGCATCAGCACGAAGACCAGCGCCAGCGAGATCAGGGACTTGAAGGCGTTGACGGACAAGGCCTCCAGCATGAGCATCTGCTTGGGAATATAGACCTTGCGGATGATGCCGCGGCTGTGCCGCATGAGCGTGACGCTCTGGGTGACGTTGCGGTTGAAGAACTGCCAGACGGTCAGGCCGATGAAGACGAAGACGGGAAAATAGGGCATGGACCGCTGGAAGACCACCAGCGCGATGAAGGTGTAGACCATCATGAACAGCAGCGGTTCCAGGATCCACCAGAGCCATCCCAGATGAGAGGACGAGACGTCCGTCTTCAGCGAGGCGGCCGCCGAGGTGGTGACGTAGGGGAAAAACCGCCGCAGGTCCGCGCCGAACCGCCGAAGCGGCCGCCGGGGCGCGGCGGGGACCTCCAGCGAAGAGGGGGTCGTCGGAGTCAAAGTCGGTTTCATTTGCGCTCTTTCTTCTTCCCGCGGAAGAAATCTCTGATCTTGCGGAGGAAGCCGTCCAGCTTCAGCGCCTTTTTCACCAGGCGCTTGGACAGCAGACGGTCTTTCTCGCTGAGTTGGGCCTGCAGCTCGGCGTTCTCCCGGAACAGGCGCGCGCTGCGGCGGGCCAGGATCTTGGTCTTCTTGTCGCCGGCGGCGCGGGCCAGTTCTTTTTTCTCGGCCTCCAGCGTGTTGATCCGGGCGAACAGTCCCTTGGACTGGGTATACC
Organism: Clostridiales bacterium; assembly: GCA_016285815.1. Lineage (GTDB taxonomy): Bacteria > Bacillota > Clostridia > Oscillospirales > QAMX01 > SIG499. The sequence goes on along the minus strand of JAEERN010000056.1, from coordinate 10,334 downwards.
ATTGCATCAGGTTGTCCGCCATGACCTTGTCGTGCCAGCGCAGATACTCCGTCTCGGTATAGGGGATGGGGCTGTGGGGCGGACAGTCGTCCAGCGCGGCCATGGTCTTGCCCCACTCGGTGATTTGGGCGATCAGCGCCTCGCGGTAGGGCAGATAGGCGGTGCTGTTGGGCTCGGGGTCGGTGAGCATCTCCCGGGTGGCCGTGTCGATGAACTGACGCGGCGTCATGTTCCGGATCCAGTCGCAGTACGGGCGGAACCGGGACGGGTGCAGGTTGCCGTGGACCAGCAGGACCGGCGTGCCCATGGCCAGACAGGGCAGGGACACGTGCAGCCGGCGGGTCACGACGCACCGGGCGTTCTGGTACAGCGTCAGCAGCCGGATCAGCTCTTTTTTCCGGGTCTCGTAGTCCACGAAGGTGGACTCGGTCATGGTGGTCTTGTGGGTGCACTTGACGATGCGAAGGCCCGTGCCCTTGAGCAGCTCGCGCACCTTTTTCTCCACGCCGGGCACCACGTCCACCAGACAGACGTAGCTGCCCGCGTCCTCGGTGCGGGGCTGGGGCGGCAGCGTCAGCGTGACGCAGCCGGAAAAATAGGCCTCGATCCCGCGCTTGTTCAGCTCTTCGGCCGTGAACTCGTCGCGGCAGCCCACGGGCCCCCACGAGCGGAGATAGTCCGCGCCGGGCCCGGAGAGGTATTCGTACTGCGAGCGGAGGTACTTGTAGGGATACCCGCCGAAGTCGGTGTAGTGAAAGCTGGTGAACAGCGGCCGGATGTTGTCCGCCGGCGGCCATTTCCATTTCCGCCCCATGAACCAGGCGGCCATGACCACGGCGATGGGATCGCGGCCCGTGGCGTCCCGCTTGCTCATGTTTTCCCGGTCCAGCATCAGGTCGGCCCGGGGCAGCAGCCGTTCGACGGCGTAGGCCTGGATGTCGTCTCCGACGTTTTGAGTGTTTCGATTGTAGAGGACCCCGAGTTTCATCGGTGCTCTCCTTTCTTCCCGTTCGACGTTATTTTTTCCGGAAGATCCGCCGCAGGAAGGCGTTGAACTTCACCGCGGCCTTGACGATTCGGCTGGACAGCGTGCGCTTGTAAGAGGCGTTCTGCTTGCGAAGCTTTTTCTGCTCGGCGGCGAGCGTTTCGTTTTCGAGGCGCAGCGCGGCGAGGGCCCGGTCGCTTTCGGCGGCGGCGCGCTTGAGCTCGGCCCGGGCGGCGTTCGCCGCGTCGGCAAGTTCCCGGTTCTGGGCCGTCAGCGAGACCACGGTGGAGGAGAGCAGCGCCTCCTTTTCCGCCAGCTCGTCGGCCTGGGTCTTCAGCGCCGCGCCGGCCTTCCGGGCCTCGTCGGCGGCCTGCTCCGCCGCTTCGGCCCGCCGCTCCGCCTCGGTCAGACCGGCGGCCGCCGCTTCGCTTCGGGCGGCGAGGACCTTGTTCTTGTGCAGCAGAGATTTTCGGCTCTTGACCAGCTCCGCCGTTTTGGCGGCCGCGGCGGCGCGGGCCTCCGTCTCGTTCTTCAGGCTGCGGATCAGGCCCTTGGACTCGTCGTACCACCGCAGCAGGTTCTCGCTCATGACGTCCCGCTGCCAGCGCAGCAGTTCCGTTTCGCCGTAGGGGATGGGGCTGTGGGGCGGACAGTCGTCCGTCTCCCGCATGGTGCGGTAGAACTCGGTGATCTGGGCGATCAGCGCCTCGCGGTAGGGCAGATAGGCGTCGCTGTTGGGCGCCGGGGACAGCAAGAACTCCCGTGGGTCGCTTTCGACGAACTCCTTGTCGGTCATGCAGCGGAGCCAGTCCTGATAGGGGCGGAAGCGGGTCAGGTCGATGGACCTGCTGACCAGCATCACGGGGACCTGCATGGCCAGACAGGGCAGAGACACGTGCAGCCGCCGCGTGATGACGCAGCGGGCGTTCTGGTACAGCGTCAGCAGCGCCTCGGTGTCCGCACGGCGCTCGGCAAAGCTTCGGCCGCCCCGGGCGGACACAAGGTGCGTCGTGGTGACCACGCGGACCCCGGTGCCCTCCAGCGTCTGGCGGACCTTGTTTTCCACCTCGGGCGAGGCGTCCGCCAGCACGACGTAGGTGCCGGCCTCTTCGGTGCGGGGCTGGCGGGGCAGCGTCAGCGTGATGCAGCCGGAGAAATAGGCGTCCACGCCGCGCTTTTTGAGCTCTTCCACGGTGAACCAGTCGCGGCAGCCCACCGGCCCCCAGGCGTTGAGATACTGGGCGCCGGGGCCGGAGACGTACTCGTACTGCGAGCGGAAGTATTTCATCTGATAGCCGGTGAAATCGGTGTAGTGGAACCCCGTGAACAGCGGCTTGACGTTGTCCGCCGGGGGCCAGCGCCACTTTTTTCCCATGAACCAAGCGGCCATGACCACGGCGACGGGGCCGTCGATCTTGCCGGGCTCTTCCGTGTCCGCCGTGTAAAAACCGTCCGGCGACACCAGGTCCTCACGCTCGGCGAGCACGTCGATGCCGCCGGCCAGATTGGCCGCGGCGTACGCCTGGATATCGTCGCCCAGGTTGGTGGTGTTGCGGTTGTAAAGGATGCCGATCTTCATAGAGAGAAATTCCTTTTTCGTTGGTCGCGGGCGCGCCCCGCGGACAGAGAGAGCGGGCGGTCCGCTATTTGATCCAGAGGTTGGCCGCCGGGTGCAGCAGGGCCTGGAACAGCTCGAAATCCTCGGCCGTGGTGATCTTGAAGTTGCGATAGCTGCCCTTGGAGAAGGCGACGGTCTCGCCCAGCTCGAGCATCATGCCGCAGAGGGGCTTGTTGGAGCCGCCCTTTCCGGCGTAGTGGTCGTAAAAGTCCATGGCCTTGCCGAAGGTGATGGATTCCGGGCTCTGGCCGCGGTAGAGCTCTTCCCGGACCGCGTTGGCGTCGGGGAAGGCGCCGTCCGAGGTGTGATAGATCGAGTCGAAGGACGGAAGCGCCGTCAGGGCGCAGCCGTGCAGCCGGGCCATGCGGATGCTGTCCTCGATGCAGTCTTCCGGGATCAGGGGGCGGTTGGCGTCGTGCAGCAGCACGATGTCGTCCGGCGCGGCCCGGTCACGCAGACAGTTCAGCCCGTTGTAGACCGAGTCGAAGCGGGTGGCGCCGCCCAGCACGACCTGTTCCAGCTTGGTGATGCCGAACTGGTGGGCGTACGCCTCCAGCACGGTGGTCCAGCCATCCAGACAGACGGCGACGATGGAATCCACCGCCTGACAGCGCTGGAAGGCCTCCATGGTGTAGATGATGATGGGCTTGTTCTCCACGCACATGAACTGCTTGGGGATGTCCTGGTTGGTGCGTTTCCCGCTTCCTCCGGCGATGATGACGGCGATGTTCATGCTTTTCGTTCTCCTTTGTCGGGTCAGTTGAGGTATTCGACCAGCTTGTCCACGATGCGCTCGGACGCGTGTCCGTCGTCGACGCAGCCGGTCCATTCCAGGAACGCGTCGATCTTTCGCTGATAGTCCTCGTCGTCGAAGAACAGGACGTTCTTCTCGAACTGGTCGTTGTCCGTGGCCACTGGGAAGGGCGAGTCCTCCAGCGGATAGTAGAGACCGTGCTCTTCGTTGTACTTGTCGTAGTCGGTGGCGAAGATGAACGCCGGCCGGCGGGTCAGCACATAGTCGCAGAGCCAGCTGGAATAGTCGGTGATGCCCACGTCCGAGGCGACCATGAGCTCCTGGATGTCGGCGTAGGCCGTGGCGTTGATGACGCCGGCATAGTGCTTGTTCCCGCGGAGCTGGAGCTTGGAGGCCTGCTTGGCCACGTGGAAGTGGTACCGGGCCAGGATGAACCAGGTGCCGCCGAAGCGGAGCTTCAGCGCCACGCGCAGCTTCTGGAAATTCAGCCCGTAGGGGTCCGTGCCGCGGTCGTCGCGGAAGGTGGGCGCGTACAGCGCCAGGCGGACCGTGTCCGGGATGTGGTAAAAGGCGCGGACGCGGGCGGTGATCTCCGCCAGCTTTTCGGGATCCTTCTCGAAGAGCACGTCGGTGCGGGCGTGGCCCAGCCGCAGGATCTGGGTGGTGGGCCAGAAGGTGCCGCGGTAGACGTCGTCCTCGAAGGCGCTGTTGGAGATGATGAAGTCGGTCTTCTTGTCGGCCAGCCTGCTCTTGCGGGCGAACTTGTCGCTGGTGGGGCGCAGGCGCTTGAAGCCCAGCGAGCCGTGCCACGTCTGGAAATAGACCTGGTCTTTCTTCTTGGGCATGTCGTTCCACAGGAAGTTCAGCGCGTTGTCCACCCAGATGTGAGAGGCGGCCATCTCGCAGTAGAAGGCGTAGCTCCCGCGCAGGACCATGACCACCTCGGGCGGATACTCCTCCAGGAACTTCTTGGTGCCGGCGGCATAGGCGAAGACGATGCGGCAGTCCGTGCCGCGGCGCAGCAGCTCTTCGCAGATGTACTTGGCGTTGCAGGTATAGCGGTTCTGGAAGTTGATGAACATGATCTGCTTGCCGTTGATGGGCATCCGGCGGCGGATGGTGCGGATGGCGATCAGCGCCATGACGCGGTTGAAGCCGTGGACGAGCTTGGTGAAGAGCGCGGGGATCAGCGCGAAGAGCTTTTTGATCCGCTTTCCCACGGCTTTCCAGAATTTTGCCGTGAAGGATCCTTCGGACATGATGACCAGCAGGCGGTTCCGTTTCATTTCTGTTCCACAGCTCCTGTCAAAGAGTTTTCTTCCAAGGTCAGGGTCTCGGGGCGGATCTCTTCGCCGGCGGAGAGGCGCCGCATCAGCGCCAGCACCCGGTCGCAGGCGTGTCCGTCGCAGGCGCCGATGTGGACCCGGGCGAACTCGTCCAGATCCGCGGCGGCGCGGAGGGACGCCTCGCGGCGCACCGCGTCGGTCAGGGCCGCCGGGTCGGTGACCACCGTGGTCGGCATGGTCCGGCAGTCGATGTACAGGCCGCGGGTCTTTTCGTATTCCGCAAGATCCGGCGCGTATATCACGAAGGGCCTGCGGTAGAGCAGCCAGTCGAAGAGAACGGAGGAGTAGTCGGTAATCAGCAGGTCGGCGGCAGGCAGAAGGTCCTCCGTCGGCAGCGACGTGACGTAATCCGGGAATTTGGTCCGCATGTTGGGGTGGGCGCTGGCCAGGACGAACCACCCGTCCCCAAGCTCGCGGCGCAGCCGCTCGAACCCCTCGGCGCCCACCAGCGCCGGATCGTCCGGCTTGCCGCGGAAGGTGGGGGCCCAGACGGCGACGCGCCGTCCGGCGGCCTCGGGATAGAGCGCCGCGAAACGCTCCGCCGCGCGGCGGCGATAGGCCGGAGAGAAGCAGGCGTCGGTCCGCGGCATCCCGACGGGCAGGAACTTCTCCGGCGGCAGGCGCATGGCGCCGGTCCAGACGGGGACGCAGTCGCGGCTGCTCAGCAGCACGAAGTCGCAGTTCCGAAAGGGGCCGCCGATGTAGGAGGGCAGCACGTCGTCCGGCGTGTCGTACCCGAATTTTTTGAACATCCCGCCGGAGTGCCAGACCTGGATCAGCGTCGTCTCCGGGCGCTTCCGGCAGGCCGAGGCGGGCAGGAAATAGTTGCAGATGAACACGAACTCCGCCCGGGCGTAGAGCTGCATGAAGCTCTTGAGCTCGCGCCAGAGGGCGCGGAGGGACAGCCCGGACGCGTCGAAGAAGCGGGTCTCGACCCGATAGCCCTCGGCCTCGACCCGCCGCGCCAGCTCCCGAAGGCTTCGGGGCATGGCGGTGGTGTGAAGGTCCGCAAAGACCACGAGGCCCTTTTCCACGGGCGCACGGGCCGCGCGCCGATAGGGGACGGGCAGGACCACGTTTTGCAGTATGCTCTTGGCGGCCTGCCGCAGGAAGATCCTGACGCGGCCGAAGAAAGAAGTCCGTCCGGCGCGGTCTGACATCGCGGATCCCTCTCCTTTCCGGAGTACAAAGAAATCCAATATACTATAGTATAACAGCCGCCCGGCCTATTGTCAAGTTTTTTGCGGCGGCGGCGCGTTTTCCCGGAATTGCCGGACGCTGGGAAAAACGCCGCGTTTTTCCGGGAAACACACGTTTCCCGCCGGCGGGAAAGCCGGCGGGAAAGAGACGGACGGAGAAACGGGCCGCGGGGATCACTCGGCGCCCAGAGCCGCGTCGACCTTTTTCAGAAGGGCCGGGACGTCCAGATGCTGCGGGCACTTCCGGACGCAGGCGCGGCAGCCCACGCAGGCGCCGACGGCCGTGCCGGTCTCGTGCCGGGCGGCGATGCGGGCGTACTGCTCTCTGGCGGCGGCGTCCAGCCCGTAGACGTTGGACAGGTTGTAGGCGCGGAAGATCTCCGGGATGCGGATCCCCTTGGGACAGGGCAGGCAGTACTCGCAGCCGGTGCAGTAGAGCTCGCGGAATTTCTCGATCTCGCCCAGCATGCGGTTGACGTCCGCGAATTCCTGTTCGGTCATGGGCGTCTCATCTGAGGCCACGGCGGCGTTGCTCTCCAGCATGGTCACGTCGCGCATGCCAGACAGCGCGCAGGAGACGTTTTTGTTGCCCAGCACGAACCGAAGGGCCAGCTCCGGCGTGGCGGTGCCGGCGCGCCCGGTCTTTTCGCCCAGCGCCGACGCGCCGCCCAGCCGTCCGCCGCCCACGGGGCCCATGATGACGACGCCGAGCCCCTTGTCCCGGGCGTTGGCGATGGCCTCTTCGTTGGCGCGGTCCAGCAGGTTGTATTGGCACAGGACCGACGAGAACAGCTCGCCCCGCTCGATGATATAGGCCATCTGCTCGGGGCTGTCGTGGAACGAGAACGACATGTGGCGGATCAGGCCCTCGTCCAGCGCGCGGCGCGCCTCGGACAGCAGGTCGAAGGCCAGGATCTTCTCGTCGAAGGTCTTGCGGTCGATGCCGTGGAAGTGATAGACGTCGATGTACGGCATATCCAGCCGCTCCAGCGACTGCTCCAGCATCCGGCGGAAATAGCTCTGGTCCCGGCAGTCGCCCAGCGGGATCTTGGTCGAGACCATGACCTTGTCGCGGAAGGGCTTGACGGCGCGGCCCACGGCGTACTGAGAGCGGGCGTGGCAATAGCCCACGGCGGTGTCGAAATAGTTGATGCCCAGCTCGTATCCGCGGCGCAGCATGGGGATCGCCTTTTCCTCGTCGACGGTCCACTCGTTTTCGCCCAGCTTGATCTCGGGCAGGCGCATACAGCCGAACCCCAGCGCAGAGATCCTGCCGATCCGTCCGAATTCGCGGTATTGCATAGAAACAGCCTCCACTCCGTTTTTTCTTCCCGTCTCCATTATAGCACGGCGCGCGGCCGGGCGCAAGGAGCAAAAGGCGGAAAAAGAAGAAAGCCGGATCCGGAAAAAAGCGCGCCGCCGCTTTACGAACGGAAAGCGGTGTGGTATAATAAAAGACCAAAGAAGAAACCTGTGCGGAGAAGGATTTGGTATGAGCAAAAAAGAGCTGATGTTCGGAAACGCGGCGGTGGCCCGGGGCTTTTGGGAGGCCGGCTGCACCTTCGCGTCCAGTTATCCAGGGACCCCCAGCACCGAGGTCACGGAGTTTGCCGCCGAAACGGCGGAGATCTATGCCGAGTGGGCGCCCAACGAAAAGGTGGCGCTGGAATCGGCCTTCGGCGCGTCCCTGGCCGGGGCCAGAAGCTTCGCGGCCATGAAGCACGTGGGCCTCAACGTGGCGGCCGACCCGCTGTTCACCATGAGCTACACCGGCGTCAACGGAGGTCTGGCCGTGGTGGTGGCGGACGATCCGGGGATGCATTCGTCCCAGAACGAGCAGGATTCGCGCCACTATGCGATGGGGGCCAAGCTTCCCATGCTGGAGCCGGCGGACGCGGCGGAGTGCCGGGCGTACGCCATGGCCGCGCTGGAGCTGAGCGAGCGCTTCGACGCGCCGGTCCTGTTCCGCCTGACCACGCGCGTGGCCCATTCGCGCTCGCCGGTGGAAACGGGCGAGCGGACCGAGCCGCCGCGCCGGGCCTATCAAAAGGACCCGGGCAAGTACGTGATGATGCCGGCCAACGCCCGGGGGCGCCACGTCGCCGTCGAGGCGCGCACCGAAGCGCTGAAGGCGTTCGCCGAGACCACGCCGCTGAACCGGGTCGTGCCCGGAGACCGGCGCATCGGCGTCGTCGCCGCGGGGATCGCCTATCAGTACGCCCGCGAGGCGCTGGGCGACCGGGCGGCTTACCTGAAGCTGGGGCTGGTGAACCCGCTTCCGGAGAAAAAGATCCGCGAGTTCGCCGCCTCGGTGGACCGGCTGGTGATCGTGGAGGAGCTGGATCCGGTCATCGAGACCCAGATCCGCGCCATGGGTATCCCCTGTGAGGGCAAGGCCCTGTTCTCGCGGATCGGCGAGTATACGGCGCGGGCCATCGCCGCGGCGCTGCTGGGCGAGACCGCGGAGACCGTCGCCGTGCCCCCCGTTCCGGGGCGGCCGCCGGTGCTGTGCCCCGGCTGTCCTCACCGCGGCGTGTTCTACGTCCTGTCCAAGCTGAAGCTGTTCGTCTCGGGCGACATCGGTTGCTATACGCTGGGAGCGCTGCCGCCGCTGGGGGCGCTGGACACGACGCTGTGCATGGGCGCCTCGGTCTCGGGGCTCCACGGCTGGTGCAAGGCCGCCGGAGACGAGGCGGCGAAGCGGTCCGTGGCGGTCATCGGGGATTCGACCTTCATCCATTCGGGCATCACCGGCCTGATCAACATCGTCTACAACGGATCGCCGGCCACGGTGCTGATCCTGGACAACTCCATCACCGGCATGACCGGGCACCAGCAGAACCCCTGCACCGGGCTGACGCTGAAGAACGCCCCGGCTCCCGCCGTGGACCTGACGGCACTTTGCCATGCGGTGGGCGTCAGACGGGTCCGGACCGTGGACCCCTTCGATCTGGCCGCCGTGGAGACGGCGCTGCGCGAGGAGACCGCCGCGGACGAGCCGTCGGTCATCATTGTCAAGCGCCCCTGCGCGCTGCTGAAGCCCGTGGTGGCCCAGCGCAAGCCGCCGGTCACGGTGGAGCGGGACGCATGCCGCCGCTGCCGCGCCTGCATGCGCATCGGCTGCCCGGCGATCTCCTTCGACCGGGAAAAGGGCGCGGTCGTCGACACGACGCTGTGCGTGGGCTGCGGCCTGTGCGGGCAGATGTGCGCCTTCGGCGCCATCCGCGGCGGCAGCGGGACGCGGGTCATCTGAGAAACGGAGGAAGCGACAATGACGGAACTGAATCTTTTGATCGTCGGCGTCGGCGGCCAGGGCACCGTTTTGGCCAGCCGGATCCTCGGCGAATACTTCACTGCGGCGGGACTGGACGTCAAGGTCAGCGAGGTCCACGGCATGAGCCAGCGCGGCGGCAGCGTCATCACCTTCGTGCGGGCGGGCCGGGACGTGGCCTCGCCGCTGATCGAGGCGGGCGGCGCGGACGTGATCATCTCGTTCGAGCTGTTGGAGGCCCAGCGGTACGCCGGCTATCTGAAGCCGGGCGGGACCATGATCGTCAACACCCAGCAGATCGACCCCATGCCGGTGGTCACCGGCGCGGCGGTCTATCCCGACAACGTGCGGGAGACGCTGGCGGGCCTCGGGATCCATGCGGTCTATGTGGACGCCACCGCCGAGGCGGTGGAGGCGGGCAGCGCCAAGGCGGCCAACGTGGCCCTGCTGGGGGCGGCTTCCCGCTTCATCGGCGGCAGCGCCGAGGCGTGGGAGCAGGCGGTGCTGGCCTGCGTCCCGGCCAGGTTCCGCGAGCTGAACCAAAAGGCGTTCGCGCTGGGACGGGCCCGGGCCTGAGAAGCCCCGGACCGCAGTGCAAAAAAACGAAGCGGAGAGACCGCGCCGCGGCCCGGAGGCGGGACGGGCGGCGGCCTTTTCGCAGAAAGAGAAAGAGGAGAGGATCACAGTGAACGAGATCGAACGGCTGGCCGCCGAGGCGGAAGCGAGCCTGGAGGGGGTCTTCGCGCGCGTCGACGGGATCGCCCGCCGGAACACCGCCAAAGTGCTGGACGCCTTCGCGGCGGAGCGGATCAGCGAGTCGTGCTTTGCCCAGACCACGGGCTACGGCTATGACGACAAGGGACGAGACGCGCTGGAGCGGGTGTTCGCCCGGGTGTTCGGCGCGGAGCGGGCCCTGGTCCGGCCGCACTTCATCAACGGGACCCACGCCATCGCCTGCGGCCTGTACGGTGCGCTGCGCGGCGGCGAGACCCTGCTGTGCGCCACGGGCCTGCCCTACGACACGCTGATCCCCGTGGTGTTCGGGGACGAGGGCGGATCGCTCAGGGAGTACGGCGTGACCACCGAGGTCACGGAGCGCACCGAGTCGGACGGGCGCTTCGACGCGGCGGCTCATCTGGCCCGCGGCGAGTCGGCGGCGCG
>JAEERN010000055.1 GCA_016285815.1 Clostridiales bacterium | reverse complement strand
GGCCGCGTGCTGGACGAGATCTCCGACGCGGCGCTGGGCGACCTGCTGGCCGCCGGCGAGGCCGCCGGCAGCGCGTGGGAGCTCCACTCCGGCGCGATCTGCGGCTGGCCGGACTTTGCCCGGCGCTATTTCAACCTGGGGCGCGAGATCGGCGTCCACTTCCACATGGCCACCGACGCCCACCGCCTCGCCGCCGTCGACACGGCCCCGGCCCTGGCGGAATACCGGAAGATCCTGCTCTGAAGCGTCCTGTTTTGGACGGACGAAGGCGCCCGCCCCCGGTCTCGGGGGCGGGCGCCGGTCTTCTGTTTTCCCGGCCCGCCGCGGCGTCCCACGCAGCTGGCGCGATCGATCGCGCTTTCCCGGGCGGTCCCCCCTGCCTTTCAGGATCGTTTTTTTCTCGCTCTCCACCCCTCCTTTTCGGCGTCGTCTCTCGCTTCTTCTGGGGACGGAGCTTCTCTTTTTTGTGATCGCTTGCCGCTTTTGCAAAAAGCCGTCCGGCCCTCAAAAAGAGAGCCGGACGGCTTTCGGTCTTCGGTTCAGTTGGCCGGCGTGATGATGTAGATCCGGCACACCCGGTTGCCGTGGGCCACGCACTCGGCATAGCTGCCCATGAACAGGTCGATGTACGTGCCCTTGATGCCGCCGCCGATGTCGGCGGCGTCGGCGGGCCCGTAGCTCCACGACGTCCCGTCCAGCGACGTGACGTAGACGATGCTTCCCAGCGGGATGACGCTGGGATCCACCGCCACGGTGGCCCCGGGGACCGCGCGGCGCCCGGAATAAGTCAGCGGATTGGTATAGGTCGAATAGTAGGCCACGGCCCGTCCCTCGAAGGACTTCTGGATCTCATAGACGGTCCCTCCGATGGTGATGGTGTCCGCCGCCGGGGGCTCGGTGGCCTCCGTGGTGGTTTCCGTGGTGGACTCCGCCGCTCCGGTGGTCTCCTCCGTCTCGGCGGTGGTGGCCTCGGTCGTCTCCTCGGTCTCCTCCGGGGCGGTGGTCTCTTCCGGCGTAGTGGTCGGTTCCGGCGTGGTCGTCGGCTCCGGCGTAGTGGTCGGCTCCGGCGTAGTGGTCGGTTCCGGCGTAGTGGTCGGCTCCGGCGTAGTGGTCGTCGGCGGCGTGGTGGTCGTCGGCGGCGTGGTGGTCGTCGGCGGCGTGGTGGTCGTCGGCGGCGTGGTGGTCGTCGGCGGCGTGGTGGTCGTCGGCGGCGTGGTGGTCGTCGGCGGCGCGGTGGTCGTCGGCTCCGGTGTGGTCTCGGTGGTCTGCACCTTGGTCCCGCGGGCCACGACGGCGCCGGTCGCCTCCGTCAGCACCTCGCTGGAGACCGTGCGGCTCTCGGCCATGACGCCGTCCACCAACTTTTGCTCCACGACGATCTTCTTTTCGCCGCAGACGCCCTCGCGGACGACGCGCTCTTCGCCCTCGAACAGCTCCTCATCCTCCACGTATTCCGTGTCGAACGCGATCTTCACCGTATATTCGAAGGAAACGGTCTCCACCCGCTGGAGCCGGATGCACATGCCGTCGTACAACTCGGTGTCCGGCGCCCAGGAGAGATAGTCGTCCGGGCCCACGGGGATGCCTGCCGCCGCCAGCGCGTCGGCCACGCAGCCCTCGTCCAGCGAGACCTCCCGCTCCGCGCCGTCGGAGATCAGCCGGACCGTCAGCCGGCCCTCTGTGCCGACGGCCGGTCCGTTCGGCACGTCTTCGCCGCGCTCCGTCTTGTCCGCATTTCCGTCGACGAGCCGGACCGGACCCTCTTCGTCCGCCTGCGGCGCGTCTTCAGCCGGATCCGCCGCCGGCGCAAGTTCCTCCGCGCCGGACGGTCCGCCCTCGGGCGCCGCCGCAGCAGGCAGCGAGGCGTCGTCCTCCGACAGGGCGCCGACGACGAGGACGCCGCCGGACACCGCCGCGGTGAACACGAGCAGGGCCCCCAGCGCCGCGGCGGCGAGCCGGACCCATCGATTTTTCAATTTTCCCCCGGACGGCTTCCGCCCGGCGGACAAGTCGTTCTTCATAAGATTTCCCTCCCGGGAAAAAGGATCCTTCTGTGGTCACGTCTACGCGCTTTCCGCTCCGATTATGCCGTGTTTGGAGGAGAAAGTCAAGCGCGGCCGGGAAAAGTTCAAAAAAATGATGCCTGTTTGATGCATTCCCCGGCGCTTTCCGCGTCCGCAGAGGGGTTCTTTGCCGCCTCGATAAGACGGCATGTGCCTTTCCGGCGGTCCGGAAAGGCACAGCTGTCGTCTTTTCCTGGCGTTTAGCGCTTGCTGAACTGCGGCGCGCGGCGCGCGGCCTTGAGACCGTACTTCTTGCGCTCCTTCATTCTCGGGTCGCGGGTGAGCAGGCCGGCCTGCTTCAGCAGGGGGCGATACTCCTCGTTCGCCAGCAGCAGCGCGCGGGCCGCGCCGTGGCGGATGGCGCCGGCCTGACCGGTGACGCCGCCGCCCTTGACGGTGGCCTCGATGTCGCAGGCCCCGGCGAGACCCACGGTCTCAAAGGGCTGGCGGACCAGCAGCTTCAGCGTTTCCAGGCCGAAGTACTCGTCGATGTCCCGGCCGTTGACGGTGATCGCACCGGTCCCGTTCAGAAACACACGAACTCTGGCGACAGAGGACTTCCGTCTGCCGGTTCCGTAAAGGTAAGGCTTTTTGGGCTGGTACATGGTTCCTCTTCCTCCGATCAGTCTTCCAGAGCCACGGGCTTCTGGGCGGCGTTTTTATGCTCCGGGCCGGCGTAGATCTTCGCGCGGTCCAGCGACCATCTGCCGATGGAATTCTTCGGCAGCATCCCCTTGATCGCCAGCCGCATGGCCAGCTCGGGCTTGGTCTTCATCAGCGAGCGATAGCGGACTTCCTTCAGGCCGCCCACATAGCCGGAGTGAGTGCGATAGAACTTCTGGTCGAGCTTGTTGCCGGTCAGGACCGCGTCCTTCGCGTTGATGATGATCACAAAATCGCCGCAGTCCACGTTGGGCGTAAAGTCGGTCTTGTGTTTGCCGCGCAGGATCGCCGCCGCTTTGGCCGCAGTGTGGCCCAGCGGTTTCCCCGCCGCGTCGAGCAGATACCATTTCCGCTCAAGCGTTTCTCTTTTTGCCATGACGGTCGCCATTGGTCTTCTTCCTCCATTGCGAGTTGTTCGTTTTATTCCTTTGGACCGGAGGCGTCTTCGGTCCCCCGATTTGTCGTGCCTGTATATCTTAACACACGGGATCCCCTTTGTCAAGCACTTTTTTCCAAAATTTCATATATTTTTTTCGCCCTTTGATTTTTGCCGTTTTTCTCTCGTTTTCTCTTTCCTGCTCGCGCGCCGTCCCGCCGTCCGGCGGTCTTCGGGGGCTTTGTTTCGGCCGGAAGGTGTGTTATAATCAAGGCGCGCGTCCGGCGCGGAAAAAAGCCCGGATCCGCCGAAAAAGCGGATCCGGGACCGGATCGTTCGACCTTGCGCCGCCGCGTCACAGCTCGCGCCGGCCCTCGATGGCGCGCATCAGCGTCACCTCGTCGGCAAACTCCAGATGCCCGCCCACGGGCACGCCGTAGGCCAGCCGCGTGACCTTGACGCCCAGCGGCTTCAGCAGGTTGGCGATGAAGACGGCCGTGGTCTCGCCGGTGGTGTCCGGGTCGGTGGCCATGATGACCTCGCGGATCTCTCCCTCGCCCACGCGGATCACCAGCTCGCGGATGGTCAGGTCCTCCGGCCCGATGCGGTTCATGGGCGAGATCACGCCGTGGAGCACGTGGTACACCCCGCGGTACTCCTTGGTCCGTTCGATGGCGCTGACGTCCGCCGGTTCGGCCACGACGCAGACCACCGACTTGTCCCGGACCGGGCTGCCGCAGATGCGGCAGACCTCGCCGTCGGTCAGGTTCTGACAGATCCGGCAGCGGCGGACGGTCTTCTTGGCCGCCAGGATCGCCCGGGCGAACCCCTCGGCCGAGGCCTCGTCCATGCTCATGACGCAGAACGCCAGCCGCTGGGCCGACTTGCGGCCGATGCCGGGAAGGCGCATGAAATACTCGATCAGCTCCTCGACGGGAGCGGCGAAGCCCTCTTGATCCATTTCGTTCTCCTTGCGGTCGTTATCGGCTGAACCCGGAGATGTCCGCGTTCTCGCTCATCATCTTCATCAGCTCGTCCATGCCGTCCCGCTCCTTCTCCGCAGCGCCGGACAGCGAGACACGCGTCTGCTCCACCCGGGCCGAGGTGATGCCCGGCTCCAGCCGCGCCGCCTCGGCGGCGGCCTTGTCCAGCAGGGCGGGGTCGTTCAGCAGGTCTCCGGCCATGCTGTCCGCCGTGACGATCACCAGAACGCTGCCGGCCCGCCGGAAGGAGCAGAACCGCAGACAGCTGGCGCTGAAGGGATCGAGTTCCTTTTCCAGCGCCGCGATCAGCTCGCGGTCGGACGCGAACCGCCCGCCGCCCGCCTCTTTTCCCGCCGGCGCGGCCTTCGCCGGGGCCGCCTGAGGCGCCTTTTCCCCGGCCGTTTCTTCCGGTCC
>JAEERN010000001.1 GCA_016285815.1 Clostridiales bacterium | reverse complement strand
GTCTCCGCCGCCGGCCCGTCCAGCGCGTTCAGCGCCGAGCGCACGCCGTAATAGACCAGCTCGAAGACGCGGCGCTCTTCGGCGAACTTCACCTCGGTCTTGGTGGGATGGACGTTGACGTCCACCGCCGACAGCGGCAGGCCCACGTTCAGGACGCAGACCGGATAGCGCCCGGTCACCATGCGCTGGCGGAACCCCTCCTCCAGCGCGCTCTGCAGCGTCAGGTTCTTCACCGGCCGCGTGTTGACGAAAAAGTGCTGCATGGCCCGGCTCTTGCGCGCCGCGTCCGGCCGGCTGACGAACCCCGTCAGCCGGTATTCGTCCAGCGAATAGTCCACCTCGATCAGGCCCGAGGCGAACTCGCGGCCGTAGATGCAATAGATCGCCGAGAACAGCTTTCCGTCTCCCGGCGTGGAAAACACCGCCTCGCCGTCCCGCAGAAAGCGAAAGGCGATCTCCGGATGCGACACGGCGGCGCGGATGCAGACGGTCTGGACCGACGCCGCCTCGGCGGCGTCTTTCTTCAGGAACTTGTGCCGGGCGGGCGTGTTGTAGAACAGGTCGCGCACGGCGACGGTGGTGCCCTTTGGACAGCCCGCCTCCGCGTTCTCCGTGACCGTGCCGCCCTCGACGGTGACGGCGCGCCCCGCGCCCTCGCCTGTAGAGGTCAGCATGGTGGTCTTCGAGACCGCCGCGATGGCGGCCAGAGCCTCGCCCCGGAAGCCCATGGTGCCGATCCCGAACAGGTCAGACTCGTGCTCCACCTTGCTGGTGGCATAGCGCAGAAAGGCGGTCTCGGCCTCGTCCGGCGCGATGCCGCAGCCGTCGTCCGTGACGCGCAGCAGCGCGATGCCGCCGTTCCGGATCTCGACGGTGATGCGCGACGCGCCCGCGTCGACGGCGTTCTCGATCAGCTCCTTGGCCGCAGAGGCCGGTCGCTCGACCACCTCGCCCGCGGCGATCAGGTTTGCCATGTGTTTGGATAAGCGGTGGATCGTCGGCATGGAACGGCCCCCTCTCTTTCTTCCGGTGTCAGATGATCTCGCCCGCCGACTTCGACAGGCGGTACAGGATGTTCAGTGCCTCGATAGGGGAAATGGTGTCCGTCTTCAGCGAGGCCAGCTCGGCCAGGATCTCCGTCCCCCGGTCCTCCGTCAGGCTCAGCTGGCCGTCGGCGGGGGCTCCCGCGGCGGCGGCCGGGACGCGGATCGTCTCGCGGCCGCTCTCCAGCTCCTTCAGCACCGTCTTGGCCCGGCTGATGACCTTGGGCGGCAAACCGGCCAGCCGTCCCACCTCGATGCCGAAGCTCATTTCGGCGGCCCCGGGGACCACCTTTCGCAGGAAGATCACGTCGTCCCCCCGCTTTTTGGCGGTGATGCAATAGTTCTTCACGCCCTGGATCTCGTTCTCCAGCGCGGTCAGCTCGTGGTAATGGGTGGCGAACAGCGTCTTGGCCCCCAGCGTCGACTTGCCCGCGGCATACTCTACCACGGCCCGGGCGATGGCCATGCCGTCGAAGGTCGAGGTGCCGCGGCCGATCTCGTCGAAGATGATCAGGCTGTCCGGCGTGGCTTCGTGCAGGATGCGGGCCGTCTCGCTCATCTCCACCATAAAGGTGGACCGCCCGGCGGACAGCTCGTCCGACGAGCCGATGCGCGTGAAGATCTTGTCCACGATCCCCACCGAGGCCGACGACGCGGGCACGAACGAGCCGATCTGGGCCAGGATGACGATCTGGGCCACCTGACGCATATAGGTGGATTTGCCCGCCATGTTGGGACCGGTGATGATGGCCAGCCGGTTGTCCCCCTTGTCCAGATGGGTGTCGTTTGGCACGAAGACCGTGTCCGAGACCATCTTCTCCACCACCGGATGGCGGCCGTTCCGGATGTCGATGGCGCCGGACAGGTTCACCTCCGGCCGGACGTAGTTCTCCGCCGCCGCGGTCTCGGCCAGCGAGCAGAGCGCGTCCAGACGGCCGATGGCCGCCGCGGTGCGCAGCACGTCCTCCGTGCGGGCGCGGACCGCCTCGCGCAGGTCGCAGAACAGGCGGTATTCCAGCTCCTTGCTCTGGGAATCCGCCTGCAGGATGCGGCTCTCCAGCTCCTTCAACTCCGGCGTGACGTACCGCTCGCAGTTGGAGACCGTCTGCTTCCGGACGTACTCCGGCGGGACCTCGCCGGTGTACTGGCGCGAGACCTCGATGTAATAGCCGAACACCCGGTTGTACCCCGTCCGGACGCCCTTGAAGCCCAGCCGCTCCCGCTCGCGGGCCTCGATGGCGGCGACCACGCCCCGGCTGTCGCCCGAAAGGCGGCGCAGCTCGTCCAGCTCGGGGCTGTACCCCTCGCGGATCATGCCGCCCTCCCGCACCGAGATGGGCAGGTGCTCGCCGTCCAGCGCGGCGGTCAGCTTTTCACGCAGGTCCTCCAGATCGCAGACGGCCGCGTTCACATCCTTCAGCTCTTCCGAGCGCAGCCCGGCCAACAGCTTTTTGATCCCGGGCACCCGCTCGGCGGTGCGGGCCAGGTTCCAGAGGGTCCTGGCGTTGGCGCTGCCGTAGGCGATCTGCCCCATGAGCCGCTCCAGATCGAAGATCCCCGTCATGGCCTCGCCCAGATCTCCCCGCAGGACCGCGTCGGAAAACAGCTCCGAAACGCCGTTCTGCCGCCGCAGGATCTCGGGCAGCACGCGCAGCGGCTGCTCCAGCCAGTTGCGCAGCGTCCGGCCGCCCATGGACGTCCGCGTCCGGTCGAGGACCGACAGCAGCGTTCCCTGCTTGGACCGGGACAGCATGGTCTCCGTCAGCTCCAGCGCCTGGCGCGTGCGGACGGGAAGCTCGGTGTACCGGCTCACCCGGTAGTATTCCAGCGTTCTCAGGATGGGAACGTCGTTCATCAGCGTCTCCCGCAGATAGGAGATCAGCACGGCCGCGGCGCTGTGCGCCTCGGCCCGGGCCGGATCGAAGCTCTCGCCCAGCTGGGCGTTCAGCACCTCGCCGGCCTCGGCGGCGGTCATCTCCGTCTCCCGGACGGTGACGAAGGCGCGGCGCTCGGCCAGATAGGCCTTCACCCGGCGGCAGAAGGCCTCCGGCCCGAAGAGCACCGCCTCGGTGGGCTTCACCGAGGACAGCTCGTCGTTCACCGCCTCGGCCAGATCGTCCCCCTCCACGTCCGTGGCGCGCAGGGTCCCGGCCGACACGTCGGCATAACAGATGCCGGCCCGGCGGCCCGCGGCGTACACCGCGGCGATATAGTTGCTGACGCTGCCCTCCAGCGCCTCGTCGCTGACCACGGTGCCCGGCGTGACCTTCCGGACGATCTCCCGGCGCACCAGCCCCTTGGCCAGCGCCGGATCCTCGGTCTGTTCGCAGATGGCGACCTTGAAGCCCATCTTGATGAGCCGGTTGATATACGACTCGGCGCTGTGATAGGGAACGCCGCACATGGGCGCGCGCTCCTCCTGGCCGCAGTCGCGGCCGGTCAGCGTCAGTCCCAGCAGCTTCGAGGCGTTTTCCGCGTCCTCGAAGAACATCTCGTAGAAATCGCCGAGACGGTAGAACAAAAAGGCGTCCTTGTTTTCGTTTTTGATCGCCCGGTACTGCTCCATCATGGGCGTGAGCGGCGCATCCGTCATGGCCTTTCGTCCGTCCTTTCCAACAGGGGGAAACGCTATCCCACTCTCTCCCCGGACAGGGACCAGGTGGTGTGTCCGGTGATCTTCACGTCGGCCCACCGGCCGATCAGGCTCTCGTCTCCCTCGAACACGACCAGACGGCCGCCGCCGGTCCGGGCCGAGAGCCACCCCTCCGGCTTATTTTCGGCGCGCCCGTCCGTCAGCACCCGAAGGGTCTTTCCCTCGTATGCCGCGTGCTTTTCGGCCGAGATCGCGTTCTGAACGGCCACCAGCCGGTCAAAGCGCCGGCCGATCTCCTCCGGCGGCGTATCGTTGGGCATGGCCGCGGCCCGGGTCCCGACCCGCGGCGAATAGATAAAGGTGAACAGCGCGTCGAACCGCACCGCCTCCACCAGCGACAGAGTCTCTTCAAAGTCGGCCTCCGTCTCGCCGGGGAACCCGACGATGACGTCGCTGGTCAGCACCAGATCCGGGACCCGCTCCCGCGCCGCCCTCACCCGGTCCAGATACTGCTCCCGGGTATAGCCGCGGTTCATCTGTCTCAGGATCGCCGTGCTGCCGGACTGGAACGGCAGGTGCAGGTGCGGCGCCACGTGCTCACAGTCCCGCATGACGTCGAACAGCCGGTCCGAGGCGTCCTTGGGATGGCTGGTCATGAAGCGGATGCGGTATTCGCCCGGCACCCGGTCCAGCCGCTCCAGCAGGGCGGGAAAGTCCGTTTCGAAGTGCTCGCGGGCGTTCCGCCCGTACGAGTTCACGTTCTGCCCCAGCAGGGTCACGTCCCGGATCCCCTCGTCGAGCATCTGACGGAACTGGGCTTCGACGGCCTCGGGACTCCGGCTCCGCTCGCGTCCCCGGACGTAGGGCACGATGCAATAGCTGCAGAAGTTGTCACAGCCGTACATGACGGGCAGCCACCCCTTGACCGAACGGTCCCGGGCCACGGGCAGCCCCTCGGCGACCACGTCCGCGCCCCCCGAGACGAACTCGCGCCGGCCGTTGACCAGAACGCCGAAGAGCAGCTCGGGGAACCGCCAGAGGCTCCGGGAATCCGCCACGATCGAAACGTAGGGGAAGCTCTTCTTCAGCCGCCGGGCCACGTGGTCCTCGCCCGCCATACAGCCGCAGACGGCGATGACCAGCGAGGGGTCCCGCCGCTTGTATTTCAGCATGGCGCCGACGTTTCCGTACACGCGCTGTTCCGCGTGCTCCCGCACGGCGCAGGTGTTGAACACGATCAGGGAGGCGTTCTCCGGCCCGTCCGTCAGCCCGTAGCCCATCTCAAGCGCCATCCCGCGCAGGTGTTCGCTGTCCGCCTCGTTCTGCTGACAGCCGTAGGTCTCGACGTAGCACAGCTTTTGCCGCCCGTCTCCCGAGGCCGCGTTGAAGTCTCTCACCCGCGCCATATATCCGATCTGGCGGGCCATCTCGTCCCCGTCCAGCTGAAGTCTGCTGCTCTCGTTTTCCTGCAAGCCTGCCCGCTCCTTTTTCCCCGTTGGGATCGCTTTGATACACTTCTCGACTTATAGCATATTATACCATAAAATTCTTCGTTTGACTAGACCGTTGTTTTGTTGTATCATGGTGTCTTCACAATATTTTATCT
>JAEERN010000054.1 GCA_016285815.1 Clostridiales bacterium | reverse complement strand
AGGACGGTCCCGGTTTTGTTGTACAGGACCCCGTCCGAAGACGAAAACGCCGCGTTGCCCGCCGCGCAGTCGATCCGGGTCAGAGACTCACACTCGTCGAAGGCTCCGGTCGCGATATCAGTCACCGAGGCCGGAAGCGTGACCTCGGTTAGGGCCGTCAAGCAAAAGGCCCGGTCCCCGATGTTCGTCAACCCGGTCGGCAGCGTCACGCTCGTCAGACCAGTCCGAGAGAAAGCGGCGTATCCGATGGCCGTGACCCCGGCGGGGATCTCGATCTGCTTCAGGCTGGTGCAGGAAGCGAACAGGTTCCAGCCGATAGTCTTCAGCCCGGCCGGCAGAGTCACGTCGGTCAACGCGGAACAGTACTCGAAAGTGCCGCTCAGCTCCGTCACGTTCGCGCGGATCGCCGCGCTTTGCAGGCTCTCACAGCGGGCAAACGCGGCGTTCCCCACCTCCGTCACGCTGGAGGGGACCGTCACGCTCTCCAGGCCGCTCTCGTCAAACGCATATGCGCCGATAGAGACCAGACCTTCCGGAAGCACCGCGGTCTTCAGCGCGGCGCACTGGGAAAACGCCCGTTCGCCGATGGATCTCAGCGTGGACGGCAGCGTCACGCTTTCCAGCGCGCTTCTGAAAAACACGTAATCCCGGATCGCCGTCACGCCGGACGCCACGTTGAGGGAGGTCGTCGAACAGGGCACGCAGACCAGCTCGGTCATGTCCCTGGTGTACAGCGCGCCGTCTTTCACGGTAAAGGCCGTGTTCCCCGCCGCGCAGCTCAGCGTCGTCAGCGAGGTGCATTCAAGGAACACCCCCGCGCCGAACTCCGTCACCCCGGCGGGGACCGTGAAGCCCGTCAACGCCTTGCAGCGGGCGAACGCATATGCGCCGATTGACTGCAGCGCGGACGGCATCGCGACGGACGTCAGCTTCGTACAGTCCGCAAACGCGGCTTCGCCGACGGTCTTCACCCCGGCCGGCAGGGTCAGGCTCGTCATGTCCGAGCAGTAACGGAGCGCGTTCTTGCCGACGGCCGTGACGGGCGCGCCGCCCAGCGTTTCGGGCAGGACCACGCTCCCGGTAAAATAGTAAGAAGAACCCGTCTTCCCCGTGATGGTCGCCTGGCCGTTCTCCACGGTGTACACCAGCGCGGATTCGGGGACCGTTCCGGTCTCCTCGGCGCGCGCGGGCGTCCCGGCCATCCAAAACACCGCCGCCAGCGCGGCGGCCGCCAGCGCGCCGACCAGCGCGCGGAATCCCTTCGTTCTCTCCACGGTCTTCTCCTCCCGTTCCCCGCCCCCTCGGCCTCAGGGCGCGGGGGGCAAAGCTTTTCATCCATGACAACGCGCCGCGCCGGCGTTTTATCGCGTCGTGCCGGATATTTTTTTCCGCCGGGACCGTCTTGCCGCAGCGGCCGAAAGGCCGCCGGGGAAAACCGCCGCGTTTTCCCCGGCGGCCCGTGACGCCCCGGAAGCTCTCTTATTCGATGGTCAGGATGTCGGTGAAGCCCGTGATCTCAAAGACCTCGTTCACGGTCTCGTTCACGTTCACGACCTTCATGGTCCCCTGCCGGTTCATGATCTTCTGCGCCGAGAGCAGCACGCGCAGCCCCGCCGAGGAGATGTACTCCAGCGCGCCCAGATCCAGCGTCAGCTCCTTGACGCCGACAATGCTGTCCTTCAGCGAAGCGTCCAGCTCCGGCGCCGTCATCGTATCCAGTCTGCCCTCCACGGCCACCTTGAGCGCGTTCCCGTTCAGCGTTTTTTCGATCTTCATGCCTTTCTTCTCCCTTTTTCAATACTTTTTGTAGATGACCATTTCGACGTTCCGGCTGGTGACGCCGATCTTGACCTCATCCGCCAGTCTGGCGACGATGGATTTTTCCAGCTCGTCCCACGCCTCGTTCTTCGCGCCGCTCTCCATCACATAGGACTTGTACTGGTTGAAGGACCACATCCACAGCGGCTCGGACGACATCTCGTGGAAGTCGGCGCCCGTATAGGTCAGACCGGCCAGATACGCGCTGGAGAACTGACCGTCGGACGGCTCGAGGAACCGCTCGAACAGGTCGCGGATCTTCCCCATGACGCCCTTGGCCGCGGTGTTCTCGCCCTTGCTCGAGGCAGAAAGCAGCTTCTTCCGCATCTCGGCGTTCATGATCGTCTGCACCTCCAGATGCAGGCGGAAGGTCCCGTCCTCGTCGTCGATCCAGAAATCCGCCTCGCGCTCTCCGGTCAGCGCCCGCATCATCCCCATCATCTCCTCGGTCAGCAGCCGAAGGTGAAGCGCCTGCTTTTTGGGAAGCGCCTTATACGAGGCCACCAGCTCCACCTCTGCCAGCGCCTTGCCGATCCCGCTTCCCTCGTTGGTCACGTGAATGACGTCCGATCTCATTTTCTCGTCCACTCCTCTGAAAGAATTGTAAAGATGATATCCCACGGCCGCGCCGCGCGCCGCCGCGATCTCACGTTGTCTGAAAGCCGTCCCCCGCCCCGCGGTCAGGCCCTCGGCGCCGCGCCGGCCGGTCCGAAGCTTTTCCGGATCCGGTGGACGTTCCGCCCCTCCCGCCGCTCGTAGACCGCCTCGTCCATGAGCTTTTTGACCAGGAACACGCCAAGCCCCCCGATCTCCCGTTCCTCCGCCGGAAGCGTCGTGTCCGGCTCCTCCAGCGCATAGGGGTCGTAGGGGGCGCCGCCGTCGGTGAAGGTGATCTCCGCCGCGGCCGGCTCCCGCCCTATCGCCACGCGCACCGTGACGAACCCGGTGCCGGGCGTATAGGCATAGCGGGCGATGTTGCTGAACAGCTCGTCCACGGCCACGTCGATCTGGCGTCTGGCCCTGTCCGGACAGCCGGCCCGGTCCAGCGCCCCGTTCACGAACTCCGTGACCCGGGCGATGTTCTGCACCGAGGCCTCCACGGTCAGCTCCCGGCCGGCCCGGTCCGCGTCCTTTCCGATATAGTGGACGCAGAGCATGGTCAGATCGTCGAACTGCGGCGCGTCGCCGACGAAGAGCTCCGCCACGCCGGACACCGTCTCGAGGATCTCCCGGGGGGTGCCCCTCTCCGCGCGGCACAGCGCCTCCAGCATGCGGTCCTTTCCGAACGGCGCGTTGGACGCGTCCGCGGCCTCGGTCAGTCCGTCGGTGTAAAGGAACAGCTTGGCTCCCGGCTCCAGCTTCAGCTCGTATTCCCGGTATTTCATCCCCGCCATCCCGCCGACGACGAACCCGTGCTTGTCGCGCAGGATCTCAAAGTCGCCGCCCGGCCGCTTGAGGACGGGATACTCGTGGCCCGCGTTGGCCGCGGTCAGCCGCCCCGTCGAGAGGTCGAGGATGCCGAGCCAGACCGTCACGAACATCTCCTCGCGGTTGTTCGCGCAGATCTGCTCGTTCATCCGCTCCAGCACCTCGCGCGGGCTGAGCCCGCTCATGGTCTCGTTCTGGACCAGGATCTTCGAGACCATCATGAACAGCGCCGCGGGCACGCCCTTGCCGGACACGTCCGCCATGACCAGCGCCAGATGGTCCTCGTCCACCAGGAAAAAGTCGTAAAAGTCGCCGCCGACCTCCTTGGCGGGCGTCATAGAGGCGAACACGTCGAAGTCCGGGCGGTCCGGGAACGCCGGGAAGATGTTCGGCATCATGTCGGCCTGGATGCGCTTGGCCAGCGCAAGCTCCGTGCCGACGCGCTCCTTTTCCGCCGTGACCCGGGTCAGATCGTCTTCAAAGGCCGAAAGCTCCCGCTCCATGTCCGCCATGACCAGCGCCAGATTCTCCACCTCGTCGCCGGTCGAGATCTTCAGCCCGGCGAAGTGCTCCGTCCCGCCGGCGCCCTCCTTCCGGTCCCGGACGTACCGTTCGGCCGCCCCGGCGATCTCGTTGATCGGCCGGACCAGAGTCCGGCTCATGCGCCGCGCCATGAGGATCCCCACCGCGTTCACCGCGAGGAACATGGCGACCGCATACTGCAGCGTGAAGCTCCGCATGCCCTTGGCCACGGCGGTCAGCCGCACGTCGGCCAGGACAAAGGCGACGGTCTCGCCCGCTCCGTTCCGCACCGGCACGCCGCTGACGGCGCGCCAGCCGCCGGTCCCGGTCCTTTCGATCCGGTACAGCCGTCCGACGCCGTCCCAGCCCAAAAACTTCCGGATCGTCCGGCTCTCGGTCGGGACCCAGTCGCCCGGTCCGCGGGCCGCCGCCGGATCCGCCGCCGCGTCGGCAAAATAGACGAAGGCGCCGCTTTCGGCGTCGAACCGGCCCAGATACAGCGCTTCCATGTCCCCGGAGCCCAGCAGCAGCTTCAAAGTCTCGACCGCCGCCCGATACGTCCCGTCCGCTTCGATCCCGGCAAAATGCGCGCGGTAGGCTTCCGTTCCCGCCTGCTCGCGCTCTTCGTCCGACAGGGCGCGGTACCGCGCCATGACCTCGCCGGACAGCGCCTCCGCATCCGCGGCGTACGGCAGCACCACCGAGGCGGTCCGGGACAGATCGAAGGCCGCGCCGACGTACTGTCCGCCCAGCGCATAGGCATAGAGCCCGAGTCCGACCAGCAGGGCGACCAGCCCCAGCACCAGCGAGCCCGCGATGGTGGCCCGAAAGGTCCGTGAGGCCAGAGAATAGTGCTGTCTCTCGAACAGGGTCATTTCCCTGACGCTTTTTTCCGGCATGCCGCTCTCCTGTCCCCCGGGGACGACGCGCGGCCCCGGCCTGTTTGATGACCGGTCTAACTGTACACCACTTTCCCGGATTTGTCAAGGGTCCGCGGCCTTTTCCGGCCCTTTTCGCCCCGTTTCGGCCTCTCCGCGCGAAAAGTCCCCGCGGCCGGGACGACGGGCCGTCTCCGCCGCGGGGACCTCTCTTTTTCAAGCGGGGCCGCGGCCCCGCCGTTCCGTTTTTTCCGCCGGGACCCGGCTCACTTCGCCGCCGCGCTCGCCGTGGGGGCGTGGCTGGACTTGTACTTTGAGAACCGTGCCGTCACATAACAGCGGTACGTCACGCCGCTCCCCGCCGTCCGGTCCACGCAGCCCGGCGTCCGGCCGGTGCCGATCCCGGCGTACGCGCCGCCCGCCGCGCTGCGGCAGACGTTGTACGGCGCGGCCCCCGGCACGGTCTCCCACGT
>JAEERN010000053.1 GCA_016285815.1 Clostridiales bacterium | reverse complement strand
CGGGTCTCGCCGTGAACTCCGGCGGGACGTCCAGCTCGTCGTCCGGCTTTTTGACTGGGCCGGAGCCGCCGAATTCCGCGATGATGGACTCCAGCGAGAACTCGTCGCCGGTCTTTTTGTCGTTGCTTGCCAAGGGAGGTCAGCTCCTTTCGGTGGCGGTGCGCTGCCGGACCGCTTCGAAGAGCAGCACGGCGGCGGCGGCGGAGACGTTCAGAGAATTGACGCGGCCCAGCATGGGGATGCGGACCAGCCGGTCGCAGCTTTCCGCGGTCAGGCGCGCGAGACCGCCGCCCTCGCTTCCGAGGACGAAGGCGGTGGGCAGGCGGAGATCCGCGTCGTAGACCAGATCGCCCTGTCCGCCCTCGGCGCCGAGGACCCAGACGCCCCGCTCTTTCAGCTCGCGGATGGCGGCGTTGACGTTGGCCGTCCGGGCGATGGGAAGGTGAAGCGCCGCCCCGGCGCTGGCCTTGACCACCGTTCCGGTGACCGAGGCGCCGCGGCGCCTCGGGATGACGACGCCGTGGGCGCCGGCGACCTCCGCGCTGCGGAGGATGGCGCCCAGGTTCCGGGGATCTTCGATGTGATCGCAGACGACGATCAGCGCGGGCCGGCCGGAGGCCTCGGCCGCGTCGACGATGTCGCCGACGGAGACGTATTCGCAGGGGGAGACGAAGGCCACGACGCCCTGATGGGCGCCCGTGTCGGACATGGCGTCCAGCCGGCGGCGGTCGCAGGAGACCACCACGGCGCCGGCCGCCCGGCACTTGGCGATCAGCGGGGTCAGAGCGCTCTTCTCCAGCCCCTCGGCCACGAAGACCTTTTCCACCGTCCGTCCGGCCCGAAGCGCCTCGTTCAGGGCGTTCCGCCCCTCGATGCGGTATTCGCTGTCGTCGTCCGGCTCTTCCGGGCGGAAGGATCGGACATCCTCCCGGCCGGTGCGGCGCGGGGGACGGGAGACGGGCGGACGGCCGGCGCGGCCGTCGCTCCGGCGGCGTTCAGAAGGATCGGACATCAGCGGCACTTCCTTACAAAGTCGTTCATTTCGCCGAAGCGGCGTTCCATGTCGAGGGCAAGGGTGAGCTGGGTCCGGGCCCGCTCCAGATTGTGCTCGGGGCGGTGGATCCGGAAGTACTTGTCGCCCTCCAGATAGTCCAGCAGGAAGCGCGAGCCCACCTCGAGGGTCATCAGCAGCGCGCCGTAGGGCAGCAGCTCGATCTCCTTGTCGGAGAGGAACCCGTCGATGGCGCCGACGAAGCCCGCGGTGAACCGCTGGAACAGGTCCATGTCCAGCGAAACGCGCGACAGGTCGGTCTCGTCCTCGGCGGCGGTGGAGGCGGCGAAGCGGATGGCGTCGCCGTAGTCGTAGGCCGCAAGGCCCGGCATGACGGTGTCCAGATCGATGACGCAGAGGCCGAGGCCGGTGGTCTCGTCGATCATGATGTTGTTGTATTTGGTGTCGTTGTGGGTGACGCGCAGCGGCAGCAGGCCTCCGGCCTGCTTCTCGGTCAGAAAATCGGCCAGCGGCGCGAACTTTTTGAGGACCGCGATCTCCGGCCCGGCCTTGGCGGCGCGGCCGCAGACGTCCGCCTCGACGCCCGCGAAAAAGTCGGCGAAGCGCTTGGGGGTGTTGTGGAAGTTCGGGATGGTCTCGTACAGCGTCGCGATGGGAAAGTCGGCCAGCTGGGTCTGGAAGCGGCCGAAGGCCGCGCCGGCGTGGTAGAGGTGCTGGGGGTCCACCACGGTGTCATAGGTCCTGGCGCCGTCGATGAAAAGGTACATGCGCCAGTATTCGCCGTCTTCGTCGACGAAAAAGCTCTTCCCGTCCCGGGCGGGGACGACGGTCAGGGTCTCCCGGGCGGGATCGCCGCCGGCGGCCTCGATCTTGCGCCGCAAAAACTCCGTGACGGCGCAGATGTTGACCATGACCTGCTCGGGCTGCTTGAAAACGTATTTGTTGATCTTCTGCAGGGTATAGCGGTGCGTTCCGCCGTCGGATGCGCAGGTGACGCAGAACGTGGAGTTGATGTGTCCGGTGTCGATGGAGACCGTCTCGACGGGGTCGCCGCAGACGGTGAAGTTCCGGACGATGGCGGCAAGCCTGGGGTCCATAAACGAACGTCCCTCCTTGAAAAAGCGTGATCGGTTGTCGTATCTTATTATATGAAACAGTCGGACGGGCGCCGCCCCGGCGGGCGGGGGCCCGGGTCATCCGAAGATCTTGCGAAAGCGGTCGGTGTAATAGAGGATGTTGTCCCACTTGGCGTCCGGCGGGATGCGGTGGTCGGGACAGGGGAGATAGCCGCCCAGCTCTACCAGCGGACGAAGCCGCTCCAGCTCGGCGTCGACGGCGGCATAGTCCATGGCGAAGACGCGCTTGTCCATACCGCCGACGCCGCGCAGGCCGCGGCCGTATTCGGCGCGCCAGGGGGCGATGGAGGCGTTCCACGTTCCCACCTCGATGGGGAACATGGTGTTGACGCCGTGGGTGATCCACGTGGGGATCAGCGAGTCGATGCACCCGTCGCAGTCCAGCGAGCAGATGTCGCAGCCGTACCGGCGCAGCAGGGAGGTGATGCGCTCGTATCCCGGGCCGCAGTACTCCTCGAACACCTCGGGATTGACCAGCGGGCCGTTTTTGAAGCAGATGTCCTCCCAGAAATGGCCGAAGTCGGGGCGGACGCCCGCCTCGAGCACGGCCTTGACGCCGGTGTAGCACACCTCGGCCAGGCGGGACAGGATCTCTCTGAACAGCTCTTCGTCGTCGGCATAGAGGTAACAGGTGCCGGTGAAGCCGGCCCAGTTGCGGAACCGGCCGTAGAGGCTGCCGCAGTCCAGCCCCACGGGATAGGGAAGGGCGTTGATCTCGGCCACCCGCTCCGGGGTCAGCCTGGGCCAGCGGTCGGGGCCGGGGACCAGACGGTGGGAAAACTCCCGTTCCCAGCTCTCGCGGTCCACCAGCGTGTGGGAGATCTCGGCCGGGATCGAGGTCTTGCCGGGCTTGACGCAGACGACGACGCCGTCGCCGTTGCGGACGTGGCGCGAGCCGTCCGGGAATTCCGCGACGACCTCCGGGGAAAACGCGGGCAGAAGGTCGCAGTGGGACCCGACGGAGGGGCCCCAGCCGAAGTCGAAGCCCAGCATGGCGAAGACCTCGCGCTCGGTCAGATGGCGGTCGGTCCCGTCCTCGTTTTTGAGCACGGGGATGTGGCCCTGACGCTCGAAAAGGGAATAGCACTCGTCCCAAAAGCCGAAGTGGACGACGGGGATGCGGTCGACGTCCTCATAGTGAAGGACAGCCATGGCGCGTTCACGGTCGGTCATGCGGGAAAGCCCTCCCTCCGCATACACATAGGTATTCTTATACAGTATAGTATAATCCCCGGCTTTTGTCAAGAGGAAGCGGAAAACCTGTCGGAAACGGCGGCGCGGCGCCGCGGGAACAAGCGGGCGCGGCGGGTGAATAGGATGGGGATGAGATCGAAGGGGAGGATGAGACGGTTCTTGAAACTATTGCTTGTGGGCGGCGACGAGCGCCAGCGCCGCCTTTCCGTACTTTTGCGGGCGCGAGGCCACGAGACGATGTGCTTCGGTCTGGACGGGACGGACCGCTCTGCGGCGGCCGCGTTCCGCGCGGAGCGGTGCGTCCTGCCGTACCCCTGCGGTGCCG
>JAEERN010000052.1 GCA_016285815.1 Clostridiales bacterium | reverse complement strand
TAGGTCTTGCCCGCGACGGCGGTCTTGTCCACGTAACTTGTCGTCCTGGAAGAGCCGATCTTCGCAAAGGCCCCGCTGCCCTCGGCCCGCCAGACGTAGTAGATTGTCGCGCCCTTGACTTCGCCCCACACGGCCTTGATGCCGCTGGTGTAGTTGGTCAGCGTCGGCGCGGCGGGAGCCGCCAGCCACCGGGCCGAGGCGTTGGCCGAATACGCGCTGGTCGTCTTGCTCACCTGCGCCTGAATGCGGTAGTAGTAGAGCGTTCCCGCCTCGGCGATGGTGTCGGTGAAGCTGTCGTCGTAGCTATAGGCGATCCTGGCCCAGCTGCCGCCCGCGGTCTTGCGGTACACGTTGTACCGCGTGGCCCCGTCGGACAGCGTCCAGCTCACTTTGATCCCGCCCGCGGTCAATCCCTTGGCCGTCACGTCGGTCGGCGCCGGGATCTCGCCCCAGTGGACCGCGGCGGAGTTGACTCCCTTCCAATACTCGCTCCAGCCATCCGGCTTTTCCGCCGCGACGCACCAGATGTCCGTCAGCGCAGGGCAATAGTTGAAGATCTCGTCGCCCGCCGTCGTCACGCTCTGCGGGATGACCGCGGACTCCAGCGCGCAGCCGCGGAACGCCCAGATCCCGATGCTTTTGACCGTCCGCGGGATCGCGAGCTTCGTCAGGCTGGTGCAGTCGTAAAACGCGCTCTGGCCTATGGTCTTCAGTCCGTAGGGAAGCTCGATCTCCGGCAGCGCGGTGCAGAAGGCGAAGGCGTCGACCTCCAGCGTCTTCAGCGTCGAGGGCAGCTGCACGCTTGCCAGCCGGGAACAATTCCGGAACGCGGTGCTGCCGATCCGCGTCACCCCCCAGGGGATGTCCACCGAGGTCAGCGAGTTGCAATTGTAGAACGTATAGTCGGCGATCTCGGTCAGCCCGCCCGGCAGCGCAATCTCCGTCAGGCTCTCACAGCCTTGAAAAGCCCCGTTCCCGATCTCGGTCACGCTTTTCAGCGGCATCGTCACGCTCGCCAGTGCCTTGCAGCCTCCGAAGGCGTAGTTTCCGATCCCGGTCACGCTGTCCGGCAGCTCCACAGAGGCCAGCGCGCTGCACCCGTAGAACGTATACTCTTTGATTTCCGTCACGCCCGACGGGATCCGCACGCGTCCCAGCTTCGAACAGTTGTAGAACGCGCTCTCGCCGATCTCGGTCACGGTCCCGGGCAGGAACACCTCCGTGATCTCCGTGCAGTAGGCGAACGCGCTGTCCGCGATCTTCGTCACCGGACAGCTGTTCAGGTCGCCGGGGACCAGCAGAATGCCCTCGGCGTCGTCGTCGACGTCGGTGATCGTCACCTTGTCGTCGACCACCTCATAGGAGTATACGCTGTAATGCTCCGCGTGCGCCCGCCCGCCGAGCACCGGCACCAGAGCCAGCAGCAGCAGAACGGCCAGCGCCGCGCCCGCCGCGGCGAAAAGTCGGTTTTTCCCTGTTTTCGTCTTCATGTCGCCCGTCTCCTTTTCGTTTTTCTCCGGCGCGCCGCCGGTCCTTGTGCTTTGATTATAGCGTATCCCGCCGCTTTTTTCAATAGCAAACGCGGCTATTTTAATGTTTTTTCTTCCCGGCCCGTCCGGGCGAAAATCGCGCGGACGGGCTTTTTTTGCTCTCGCGCCCGGCGGGAACGGACCGAAAGCCGCCGCGGGCAGAGGATCCTGCCCGCGGCGGCCGTACATTTTTCTCTTTACCGGTTTTCCATCGTCCAGCGCATCAGGTCGCCGAAGCTCCGCCACTCGACCCGGTCGCCCAGCGCGCGCTCCACGCGCCCGGCGATCCTGTCCAGCACCCGAAGGCCCGTCTCCGCCCCGTTGGAGAAAAGAGACTGCCAGTGCACCGTCAGGATGGGCCAGCTGTCCACCGCCAGCCGCTTGGGGATCTCGCCGTATTTCCCGTTCTCCGTGATATACAGGTCTGCGATCCAGTCCACATACTCCTCCGACGTGTCCGTGGTGTCCATGGCCTGCCAGATCATGTCGCCGATGGTGCCGGGGATCGCGGCCACGCGGCGGCCGTCCTCCTCCGCGGCGATCCACGGCCGCGCGCCGCGCCCGCCCAGCGAGCGGCAGAAATACCAGCTCTCCTTCCGGCCCCAGACCCGCTCCATGGCGCGGCCCACGGCCCGGGCATAGGCGTCCTCGTTCTTCTCGCCGAAGTCCCAGGGCGAGGTGAAGCCGGTGGCGTCGATCCCGGCGTTCTTCAGAATCTCCAGCGCCAGCGACCGATACTCGGTCAGCGTCTCCGCGTCCTGACGGAAGGACCAGAGGTTCTCCTGCTCGTCCATCATTTTCCCGGTCGCCAGATCGAGATAGCCCGCGTGGGTCAGCATCTCCGGACAAAAGTCGAAAAACGGCTTCAGCCGCGCGTTGACCGTTTCGAGCCACGCCGCGATCTCCTCCCGCGGGAACCCGGGGATCTCGCCGTCCACACGCCCCCGGCCCCCGGGGATCGGCACCACGCTGTACTTGCCCCGGATGCCGCGGCGCTCGACCAGATCGCAGAAGCGGTCCAGAAACGCGTTGGGCACGTTGTCGCGCAGGGGCCTGCCGTCCAGCGTCCGCTTGTCGGCGCCCGCGTGTTCGTAATAGACGAACACCCGCGGCGCGGGGTCGTCCACGATCAGAGAGATGGGGGTCTTGTTTCCGTTCACAGCCGTTCCTCCTTTTTCTGTTCAGACGGTTCGTTTTCGAATGGGCGTCACGCTTCGCCCAGCCCCTCGGAGATGCCCAGCATCACGATGCCGGCCACCACCGCGGCGACGCAGGCGTACTGCTGCGCTTTGAGCTTTTCCTTCAGGATCAGCCGGGACAGGATCACGGACACCACGCAGTAGGACGCCACCATGGGCGCGGCCAGCACGGGCCGCCGCGCCATGGCGTAGACGTAGAACACCTGGCCGAACTCTTCGCACAGGGCCGCCGCGCCCTTGGTGACCAGCTCGCGCCCGGCGAAGGGATTGTAGGGCTTTTTCGTCTTGATCCACAGGAAGATCCACGCCGCGATCCCCGCCAGCAGGAACGTCAGCCCGTAGAGGATCAGAACGTCGATCTCGCCCAGCCCCAGCCCGGTCTCTTCGTCCAGGATGATGCCGTCCGCCGCGGTGCCGACGGTGTCGAACAGACAGTACAGCAGCGGGAACAGCAGCGCCAGCGCGCCGAAGCGATACTTCCGCTCGGCGGTCTTTTCCGCCGCGCCCTGCAGCCGCCGGCGCTCCTCCCGGCCCAGCCGCTGCTCCACCACGGCCAGTGCGACGACGCCGCAGACGATGATCGCCGTGCCGATGAAGTCCAGCGCCGAGTACTCCTCGCCGATGCTCGCGATCCTGCCGGTGACGGTGAAATATACCAGCATGGCGATCATGGACAGCGCGCCCGAGGCGTTCTGCACCGGCGACACGATGGACAGCTCCAGATAGCGCAGGCCCGCGTAGCCGATGACCATGGAGACGATGTATCCCAGCGAGGCCGGCGCGTACTTCGCCGCGTTGATCAGGATCCCTTTGGGGGACAGCCCCGTCTCGGAGAACGGCAGCATCGCCAGCGCGCAGACGCCCATGACCAGACCCACCCAGACCGCGATCTTCAGGTGAGAATACCGGTCGCTTTCGTCCGAGCTTTTTTTATAGAACAGATCGGCAAAGCCCCAGCCGAGAAGACAGATCAGCGCAAATACGAACCACATGGTTTGACGTCCTTCTTTTCTCTTTCTCTTTTTTCATCGCCCCGGGCGGGCCGTCACAGGGCGCGGTATTCGGCCAGAACGCTGGCCTCGGGCCGCGGGATGCGGATCCCGATCCCCTCGCCCAGCTCGCGCCCGGTCCGCTCCGCCGTTTCGGCGTTCAGGTCCTCGTCCGTCAGCGTGACGGCATAGGTCCGCTCGGGGTCCAGCCCGCAGAGGGCGAAGGTCTTTTCCGCTTCCGCGCTCCCGCCCCGGCGGAAGAAGCAGGCCGCCCCCGCCGCCGCGTCGCCCACCTGCCACGCGGCCCACACGTCTTCCGACGTGGTCTGCACGGTGAGCGGGAAAAAGTCCTTCTTCCAGAACGGCGCGGTGCGGTTCACCTCGTCGATCACGCGCCCGGCCCGGGCCGTGTCGAACTCCGGCGACAGGATGTCGAAGGCACAGGCCAGCCCGCCGGCCATGGCGCCCCGCACCAGATACGGATCCGGCTCCCACACGGCGCAGGAGTGGAACGGCAGATACTCGGACAGGCCGAGGATCTGGTTCTGGCTCCAGGTGTGGACGCGCCGCTCTTCCGTCACCGGGAAGCAGCCCGTGTCGCTGCGCCACAGGGGCATGGACCGGCGGCAGGTCTCGAAGTCCAGCCGCCGCCCGCCGGAGGAACAGTTGTCGATCTTCAGCCCGGGGACCTCCGCCCGCAGGCGGTCCCAAAGCTCGTACATCCCGGCCACGTACTTCATCTCGGTGATCCCGCGGCGGCCCGGCGCGTCGTGCTCCCGCCAGAAGGGAAGCGCCTCCATGTTGAAGTCCTGGCGGTACCAATCCACGCCGTTCTCCGTCAGGATCGCCTTGAGCGTTCCGAACAGCCAGCTCCGCGCGGTCTCGTCCGACAGGTCGAACAGGGCGTCGTCCGGGTCGTCCGACCGGCGCAGCAGCATCCCGGGATGCTCGTTCCAGACCTCCGACCCGCGATAGACCCGCTCCGGCTCGAACCAGAGCACGAACCGCCGGCCGTTGGCGTGCAGGTCGTCGGCCAGCGGCTTCAGGCCGCCGGCGAAGCCCTTTTCAAAGGTATAGTTGCCCACGCCGCAGGGGAACCCGTCCTTGAACCACGCCGCGTCCAGCCACAGCGTGTCGAACCCGCCGCAGGCCGCGGCGGCCCGGGCCACTTCCAGCTGGCCCTCCACCGTCGCCCACCGCGGATGCTTCCGGAAATACCGGTCGAAGCACTGGATCGCCAGCGGCGGCTTGGCCGCCGGATCCTCCGCCAGCGGGCTGAACCGCGCCAGACACATCCGCCGGAACCGCCGGCGCAGCGCCGCCGGCTCGCCCTCTCCGGCATACCAGACCGCCGACGGACCGCGCACGGCCTCGCCCGGCAGCAGGAAAAAGTCCGCCTCGGCCAGCCCGACCGCGATCCGGAGCCCGCCGTCCGCCGCGGCGATCTCCCGCCGCCACTGGCCCGTCCAGCCGATGCCGATCACCGCGCCCCGGCCTCCGCAGGAGCCCGTGCAGTACGGGAACGCCGACGTGTCGGACGAGCGGCCGCCCGTGGGCTCGGAGACGACCGCGTCCCCGTCGGAAAGCGCCGCCGTGATCGGCAGGAAGCTCTTCTCGCCGCAGCTGTCGCCGTCCAGCGTCTCGAACCGGACCGCACCGGAGACGGGGACCGTCACGTCCAGCGTCCGCACCCGCGCGATGGGAAGGCTGGGCCGGTCCGACGCGTTTTCAAAGCGCAGCAGCGCCGTCCCGCCGCCGGGCTCCGGCTCGGACAGCTCCAGCACGGCCCGCAGGCCGTCCGGCATAGTCCGCACCCAGCGGCCCGCGCCCTCGCGCGCCATCTCGTCGGGGATCAGGGCGACCTCTTCGCCGCCGTAGGTGAAAGACGCCAGTCTTCTGTCCGTTCTCATGCTCGATCCGCTCCTTTTTTCGATCGTTCCTCTCAGGGCAAGGGGGCCTCTTCCGTCCGAAAACCAAACGAAAACGGCCCCCGCTCTGTCTCACCGCGCTTTCCGGCCCGCGCGGTACTGCCGCAGGCTCTCGCCCAAGCGGTCCAGCGCGTCCTCGCAGAAGCGGCGGGGGCACGCCGCGTTCAGCCGCACGAATCCAGCGCCGCCGGCGCCGTAGTGCGAGCCCTCGGCCAGATACAGCCCCGAGGTCTCCCGGATGAACCGGGCGGGCTCGTCCACCCCCGCCAGCCCGGCGCAGTCGATCCACATCAGATAGGTGGCCTCGGACGGCACGGCGCAAAGCTCCGGCGCGGTCCGGGCCAGACGCTCCCGGATCAGCCGCTCGTTTTCAAAGACGTACGCCCGCATCTCGTCCAGCCACGCCTCGCCCCGGGTATAGGCGGCGACGGCCGCCGCCGCGGCGAAGGAGTTGGGCTCGGCCACCTCGTCGGTGTTGAGACCGCGCCAGACCTTGTGGCGCAGCCGCGGATCGGCGCAGAAGACGGCCGCCGTCTGCAGCCCGGCCAGATTGAAGGACTTGGTGGGCGCGACGCAGGTCACGCTGTTGTCGCGGCAGACGTCCGAGACCGACGCGAAGGGGACGTACCGCGTGCCCGGGGCGGTGATGTCGCAGTGGATCTCGTCGGAGACCACGGTGACGCCGTACCGCGCGGCCAGCTCGCCGATGCGTCCCAGCTCTTCCGCCGTCCACAGCCGCCCCACCGGGTTGTGGGGGTTGCACAGGATCATCAGCGAGGCCTGGGGGTCGGCCAGCCTGCGCTCCAGATCGTCGAAGTCCACGGTATAGCGCCCGCCGGCATAGCGCAGACGGCTCTCGGACACGACCCGGCCGTTGTTCAGCACCGAGTTGTAAAAGATATTGTACACCGGCGTCGTCAACACGACCTTTTCCGCCGGCGTGGTCAGCTTTCTCACGATGCTGGAGATGGCCGGCACCACACCGGTGCAGAACATCAGCCACGAGCGATCCACGGCAAAGCCGTACCGCCGCCGCCACCAGCCGGTCACCGCGCCGTACCACTCGTCGGTCAGGTCGGAATAGCCGAACACGCCCCGCTCGACCCGGGTGCGCAGCGCCTCCTTGATCTCCGGCGCGGCGTCGAAATCCATGTCGGCGATCCACATGGGAAGCTCGTTCTCCGCTGTCTGCCACTTGACCGCGTCGGTCCCCCGGCGGTCGATCACGCGGTCAAAATCGTATCGCATGGACCTCTCCCTCTTCGCGGCGGCCGGGAAAAAGGCCCGCCGCGCTTTCGTTCGTTATTGCCGCGCCTCGCCCCGGCGCAGGATCTGCGTCTTCGACGGGTCCACCCGCGCCGGATCCACGACCACCTCGCCGTACTCGTCGGCCACGATGCGGCCGGAGGACGGGTTCAGCACGCTGTCCACCCGCCCGGTGAGCTCGGCGTCCACCGACGAGTATTCGAAGGCCAGCGTGGTGTTGATCAGGCGGCAGTCCCGCATGACCAGGTTCTCGATATAGCAGAGCCCCTGCAGGCTTTCGATCGTGCAGCCGATCAGCGTCAGGTCCTTCGCGTTCCACCCCAGATATTCGCCGGAGATGAACGAATTCTTCACCGTCACGTTCTCGCTGTTCCAGAACGAGTCCTTGGACAGCAGCTTCGAGTCTTCGATGGTCACGTTCTTCGCGCCGTCGAAGGAATAGTTGCCGAACAGGCTGAGCCCCCGGACCCGAACGTCCGAGCAGTTCATGGCAAAGTAATCGCCCTTGGCGGCGACATTGTCCAGCGTCACGTCCGAGCACTGCCACAGGGTCTCGGCGGCGTTGGAAAAGCGGACGTTCTCCAGCGTCAGCCTGCGGCAGCGGCGGAAGTTCTTCGGCGCCTCGATCATACAGTCCGAAACGACGAGGTCCTCGGTA
>JAEERN010000051.1 GCA_016285815.1 Clostridiales bacterium | reverse complement strand
GCCGCCGGCCTCTTCGCCGGCCCCGGCGGGGATCTCTCCGGAGCGCTCTTCGCCGGATTTTTCGGAACGCTCTGTCCCGATCTCTTCCGCGTTCTCTTCCGAGACCTTCTCCGCGCTCTCTTCGGGGATCTCTCCGGCCGTCTCTTCCGCGGCCTCGCCGGCGGGCTTTTCGGCAGCTTCTCCGGCAGTTTCTTCCGCCGTCTCTTCCGCAGGCTCTTCGACCGCTTCGCCGGCCGCCTCTTCGGGAGACGCTTCGGACTGCTCCGCCGCCGGCGCGGGGGCTGGGGCCCGGAGCTCCTCCGGCACCGAAGCGGCAGACCAAAAGACCTTGCCGCCGCCGAAATGGGCTTCAAGGTCCGCCATAGCTGCGTTTTTCGCCAGTTCGCTCCCGTCCGAGACCATGCTGCTCACATAGCCGCCCGCCCGGTCTCCCGCCACGCGGCCGTCCTCCAGCAGAATCACGCGCTGGGAGAACCGGTCCACCAGTTCTTTTTCATGGGTGATCACGATGACGGTGGAGCCAAGCTCATGGATCCGGATCAAAAGCTCCATGATCTCATACGAGCGGGCCGGGTCCAGATTGCCGGTTGGCTCGTCCGCCACGATGATGGACGGATTGTTGACCAGCGCCCGGGCGATGACCGCCCGCTGCTGCTCGCCGCCGGACAGCTCGCTGGGCAGACTGCCCGCCTTGTCCTCGATGCCCACCAGCCGCAGAACGTACTCCACGCGCTCGCGGATCACCTTTTTGTCGTGGACGCCGACGATGTGCATGGCAAAGGCCACGTTGTCGAACACGGTCATCCGGTCGATGAGCTTGAAATCCTGATACACCACGCCGACGGTCCTGCGAAGGGCCGGGATCTGGCGGCGCTTGATCTTTCCGATGGAAAACCCGTTGACGACGGCGGTGCCGGACTTGGGCCGAAGCTCCGCCGTGAACAGGCGCAGCAGCGTGGACTTGCCCGCCCCGCTGGCGCCGACGATGAAGACAAATTCCCCGTCTCCGATCTCCATGTTCACGCCGCGCAGAGCGCGGGTCCCGGAGCGATAGGCGACGTATGTATCCGTAAATCTGATCATAGAACAGCGATTCTCCTATCCGGACA
Organism: Clostridiales bacterium; assembly: GCA_016285815.1. Classification (GTDB taxonomy): domain Bacteria; phylum Bacillota; class Clostridia; order Oscillospirales; family QAMX01; genus SIG499. The sequence continues at coordinate 4,040 of JAEERN010000051.1, read as the reverse complement.
AGGGTGCGTCAGATCTCGCCTTCCTCTTTCGATTCCAGGTATTTCTTGACCATCAGCGCCACCTTGAACACGATGGCGTGGTCGAACTCGCGAAGGTCGAGGCCCGTGATCTTCTTGATCTTCTCCAGACGATAGACCAGCGTGTTGCGGTGGACGAAGAGCTTCCGGGAGGTCTCGGACACGTTCAGGTTGTTCTCGAAGAACTTCTGGATGGTCATCATGGTCTCCTGTCCCAGCGATTCCACCGAGCCCTTTTTGAACACCTCGCTCAAAAACATCTCACACATGGTGGTGGGAAGCTGATAGATCAGACGGCCGATGCCCAGGTTCTCATAGTTCAGGATCGTCTTTTCCGGCTCGAAGACGTGGCCCACCTCGATGGCCACCTGCGCCTCTTTCAGCGAGCGGGACAGGTCCTTGAGCTGGCTGACCACGGTGCCGATGCCGATGACGCATTTCAGGTACAGCTCCGAGCCGATGGTGTCCTCGATGCCCTTGGCGATCTTGCGCAGCTCCTTGATGTCGCTGGAGGCCTTGACCTCCTTGACGATGGCAACGTCGCTCTCGTTCACCGAGATGATGAAGTCCTTCTGCTTGTCCGGGAACAGACCGCCGATGATGTCGTTGGTGGCCACGTCGATCTTGTCCACCATGCGGACCAGGAACACCACCCGCGAGACGTCCCCGCCGAAGTGCAGCTCTTTGGATTTGATATAGATGTCCCCCGGCAGGACGTTGTCCAGCATGATGTTTTTGATAAAGGTCGCCTTGTCGTATTTCTCGTCGTAATACTGCTTGACGCTGTTGATCGAAACGACCGCCATGGCGCTGAGCCGCATGGCCTCGTCGTCCGTCCCTTCGACGAACACGCCGTACTCCAGACGAACGCCCCGGACGGCCAGAGAGCGGAACGTGAGCCCGTCCATCACGACGGCCTCGCCGGTCTGGTTCATCTCCTCCACCGCGGCCTCAAAGGTCTCGCCGATCCGTTTCAGATCGCTGCACGAGATCACCGTCCCGTCGCTGTCCACAACGCCGAGATTGCGGCCGACCGCGTCCTTCATCTGCAGAGCGAGGTTCTGAAATAAACGTCTTGACATGACTTGGATCCCCCATCAAATTCATTGCGGCCCGCGCGGCGGGCTGACCGCCGCAGATATCCAAACGGGCTTTCCCGACAGATACCCGAATATATGATACACTATTTCCGCCTTTTTTTCAAGTGTAATTTTTGTATATTCTGCCGGGAACCCAAGTTTTTTGGGGGATCGCAGACAGACGGCCCCCCTGCCGGGAACGCCGCCGCCCCCGGCAGGGGGGCCGTCCTGTCGGATCCGCTCAGCGGGCGGAGGATCCGTCGGCCGTGCCGCCGTCCGTCGCGTCCGACGGCATGCTGCTTCCGAAGTCGTCCGTGGGGACGGCGGAGGTCCCCTCGTCGGTGGTCGACGCAGGCGCGGGGACCGTCGTGGCCGCGGACGTCGCGGACGTCGACGCCTCGGTGGTCGCCGCCGTCGTGGACCGGGTCGTCGCGCGGGTGGTCTCGTTTCTGTCGTTCCCCCGGCACCCCGCCAGCGCAAGCGCCGCGCAGAGCGCCGCCAGAACGACGGCAGCTGTTCTCTTCATGGTGGATCTCCGTTTCTTCACAGTTTTTGCCTTTGCTTTTTTCAGGCGCACCTCCATTGTTTCCCGTCCGGCCGCGTTTTATGCGGCCGGACGACGCGCGCAAAAAGAAGGAGAGCGGACCGCTCCGCTCTCCCGTTCGCTCTTTGCCGTCAGGCCTCTTCCTTTTTCCGGTACCGGCTCCGGATGACCTCAAAGCTCTCTTCACTGATCACGTGCTCGATCCGGCACGCGTCGGCGGCGGCGATCTTCTTGTCGACGCCGAGATCCGTCAGCACCGCGGTGATCAGCGTGTGCCGCTCGTAGATTTTTTCCGCCACGGCGCGGCCGCTCTCAGTCAGCGCGATGTGCCCGTCGGGGTCGACGGTCAGATAGCCGTCCTTTTTCAGGATGCCCAGCGCGCGGCTCACGCTGGGCTTGGAAAAGCCCATCTCCGTGCCGACGTCGATGGCCCTCACCCGCGGCTGTTTCCGGGAAAGGAGCAGGATCGTCTCCAAGTACATCTCACCGGACTCGAACAGCGCCATACCTCGTTTCCTCCCTCTTTCCGGCCAGACCGGCCGGGGTCCCGCGCGCGGGGCGCTTCCCTTCAGCGCGCGGTCCTGTTCAAAGATGCGCCTCGACGAAGTCGCCGAGGATCCGCTGCAGCTCGTCCTGCGCCGGTTCGGCCGGCGGGAGCCCCGGGATGTTCCCGAAGGCGTGCGAGCCGTTCTGCACGACCACCAGGCGGAACTCGCGCCCGGCCCGCTCCCAGCAGTCCCGCAGCCGCTCCGGCTGACGGGGCGAGACCAGCTCGTCGTGCGTGCTGTGGACGGCGATGACCGGCATCAGGGCCGCGGGCGGAAGCTCTTCCGCGATATAGAGCGGGCTGATCTGCCGCCCGCTGGACCGCCAGCCCGACGGGTCCGGCCCGAACAGCAGGCGATAGTGCTTTTCCGGGTTCTTCACGTGCTCCCAGTTGAGCCGCTCGCCCAGCGTCACCGGGCCGCACAGGTCCACGACGAACCGGATCTTCGGGAACGCCGTTCCCTTTTGGCCGAACCGGTCCCCGGCCAGCGCCTCCATCAGGGACAGGTGTCCCCCGGCCGAGGCGCCGCAGGTGAAGACCCGGTCCATGTCCAGTCCCAGCTCGCCGGTCCGGGCCGCGAAGAAGCGGATGAAGTCCGAACAGTCGGCCATCATCTCCGTCCAGTGGTTCGTCTCGCTGCAGAGACGGTACTGACAGGAGATCACCGCGACCCCGAGATCGTTCAGACGCCGGAGGAACAGAGGCAAAAGCTCCGGCTCCCAGGGATGTCCCCCGGTCCAGCTGCCCCCGTGGAACCAGAAGCAGACCGGCGAGAGCCCGTCGCCCTCTTTCCGCGGGCGGCGGTAGATCAGCGCCGTCAGCTCTTCTCCGTCCACGGTCTTATAGACCGTCCGTTCCGCGATCTTTCCGCGTTCCGCCTGCATCCCGACCACTCTCTTTCCCCTTGCGGCGCCCTTCCGGCCCGTTTTCTCCATTATAGCCTTTCCGGAGAGGTCTTGTCAACCGCGATCTGTAAACTTTTTTCAAGGCGCCCGCCGGTCTGCCGTTTTTTTTGCCCCCGCCCGCGCGATTATTCTTGACAACGCCCGGCGGATGTGGTATCCTATGGACAATTGGAGCCATGAAGGCGCCGCCGGCTCTGCGTCCGTCGCAGAGAGTCGCGGCGTGTTTTTTTATGCGCCGGATCCAAAAAAGAAAAGGATGGAACGAAACCATGAAACACAAAGAGATCAAGCGGCTGGTCTTCGCCGCTCTCTGCCTCGCCCTGTGCTGGGTGCTGCCCTTCTTCACCGGGAACAACCGCGCGCTCAGCTCCATGCTCAGCCTGATGCACATCCCCGCCCTGCTCTGCGGCTTCGTCTGCGGCTGGCCCTACGGTCTGGCGGTGGGCCTGCTCGGCCCGCTGACACGCCATCTCATGTTCCAGATGCCCCCGCTGACCACCGCCATCTCCATGGCGGCGGAGCTGGGGATCTACGGTCTCTGCACCGGTCTGTTCTACCGCCTGCTGCCCAAAAAGATCCCGTTCCTCTACGTCAATCTGGTGATCTCCATCCTGGCGGGCCGCATCGCCGGCGGTCTGGCCAAGTTCGCCATCGCCGGGGTCCAGCACACGAGCCTCACCTTCGGCGAGGTGTTCACGGCCATGATGGTCACCACCCTGCCCGGCACGGCCATCCAGCTGGTCCTGATCCCGCTGATCGTGATCGCGCTGAAAAAGGCCAACCTCTTCTGCAATGACTGAGACCGCCGCGGTCCTGCTCCGGCACGCCGCGCTCTTCCCGCAGCTTCGGCCCGCCGACGCGGTCAAGCTGCTCTACCAGTGCGAGTTCGGGGGCGAGCACCTGCTGCCGGACTCCGCGCGCGCGGCCGAACGGATCCGCGCCGAAAT
>JAEERN010000050.1 GCA_016285815.1 Clostridiales bacterium | reverse complement strand
CGCGGCCTCCGCCACGGCCCGCCGGGTCTCGCCGCAGGTCAGAACGCGGCCGCCGGCCAGCGCCAGCAGCCGGTCGGAGGCGCAGACCAGCTCCTCCAGCCGGTGCTCGGCCATGATCACGGTCAGCGACAGCTCGCGGTTCAGCTTCTGGACCGTGGCGATGAAGTCCGACGCGGCGATGGGGTCCAGCTGGGCCGTGGGCTCGTCCAGGATCAGCACCTCGGGCTGCATGACCATGACGGCCGCCAGATTCAACAGCTGTTTCTGACCGCCGGACAGCTCGGCGGTGCGCCGGTCGAACCAGTCCTCGATCCCGAAATACGAGGCCATCTCCGCCACGCGGCGGCGGATGACGGCGTTCGGGACCCCCAGGTTCTCCAGCCCGAAGGCCAGCTCGTGCCACACCACGTCCGTGACGATCTGCTGCTCCGGCCTCTGCATGACGAAGCCGATTTTCGACGCGCTTTCCGCCGGGGAAAGCTCCTCCAGCGGCCGGCCGCAGAACAGCACCCGGCCCGAGGTCTCGCCCAGAGGCGTCAGCTCGCGCTTGAGCATCCGCAGCAGCGTGGACTTGCCGCTTCCCGTCTCGCCGCACACCGCCAGCAGATCGCCCCGCGCCACGCCGAAGGATACGTGCGACAGCGCGGGAGCGGCCTCGCCCGGATAGGTAAAGCTCAGATCCCGGACCGTAAGGATCTCCATTTCAGCCTCTCCCTCATTTCCAAAAAGATCGGGGTGAACGACAGCACCGCCTGCGCCGCGTACAGCGCGGCGGTCAAAGCGCCGCCCCCCGGCGCGGCCGCCCGGGGGTAGAACGTGAACCCGTCCGTCAGCCGGACCCCGGCCACAGAGGCGGCGGCCAGCGACAGCGAGACCGCCGTCAGCGCCGTGTCCCGGGCGCGCCAGCGCCAGACGGAAAAGAACGTGCGGCGGCCGGAGCCGTAGCCCCGGGCCTCCATGCTGTCCGCCGTGACGATGCCGTTCTCCAGCGTCCACGTCACCATGACGGAGAACACCCGCGCCCGGCCCCGGATCCGGTCCCAGAGGCCGTCCTCCGAGGCCAGCCCGCCGGCCAGCTGGGCCTGGGCGATCCGGTCCGACTGGCGGATGAACAGCGGCACGTACCGCAGGGCCATGGACAGGATCAGCGAGATCTTCGGCGAGAACAGCCCCAGGATGTACAGGAGCTTGTCGCTGGTGAACAGCGCGGAAAAGGCGCGGAACCAGTAGATCACCGCCACCACCGAGACGCCGGACACCGCGCCGAACCAGAAGGCCTCGGCCGTCACCGGGTTGTCGTTCAGAACGAACAGCACCGTGACCCCGTTGTGGTTGAACAGCGGGTTGACCAGCGCCGTCACCGTCACCAGCGCGGCGCAGGCCAGATTCAGCCGCAGCCGGGCGCACCCGACGGCGGCGCAGAACAGCACGCCGCCCGTCAGCGCGATCAGCGCCGTGGCCGGGTCGAGGCGCAGCATGGGGGAAAGCGCCGCCGCCGCAAGGCAGAAAAACCCCGCCGCGGGGTTGTATCGTTCAAAGGCCACGGATCGCTTCCTCCTCTCTCCGCCGCTCCGGCCGGGCTTCTCCGCGCGGCCGCCGTTCAGGACCCGCCCACGTCGAGTCCCAGGTTCAGCGTATAGTCCCACTGGATCCGGTCGCCGTCCGACAAAACGTATTCGGCGCAGCCGACGTAGGGCGTCTCGCCGTTGACGCGGTAGATCCAGCCGGACAGGTCTCCGTAGGTCAGTTCGTAGAGATAGCCGATGGCGCAGACGTAGACCAGCCCGCCGCCGGAGCTCTTCTTGTCGATCTGGATGCCGTTTTTCCGCGCGGCGCGGATCAGCGCGTCGTACACGGTCTCGCCCCTGGAAAACTCGATCTCCGTCTCCGGCAGGATGACGCCGTCTCCGGGAACGTGCTCCTCCTCGGCGACGCCTGTCAGAACGTCGCACCGGATGCTGAGGGTGACCGTGCCCACGGGGTCCACCGCATCCGCGCCGTCGCCGTAATAGTCCGACGGGCTCTGGATGTTCAGAAAGAACACCGCGGCGGCGGCGGCAGCCCCCAAAAGCACGGCGGCGGCGGCCCGGCGCGGCTTGCG
>JAEERN010000049.1 GCA_016285815.1 Clostridiales bacterium | reverse complement strand
TGCCAAAGAGGAAGGCCGGCGTGTGGTCGTACTCCAGCCGGATCACGGTGATCCCGGCGATCTTGTCCGGCGCCTCGGCCGGCAGGCCGGAGAGCAGGATCCGGTGCCCCCGGTGCTCGAATGCCACCGGCGTCCCGTCCATGAGGCTGACGGATTTGGGCGCCTCCATCCAGCCGCCCAGACCCATGGCTCCCGCCTTGGGCCAGATGAACGTCCAGACATAGACGTACTTCCCGTCCCAGCTGACGCGGCTGACGCCGTTGCCGCTGAAGGCCCGGTTGACCGGGATCTTTTTGCCGTAGGCCGCGTCTCCGTTGGCCTCCAGCCACCGGCCCACGGTCGTGAGCGGCTCGACGGCCTCCGGCGGGACCGACCCGTCCGGCGCGGGCCCGATATTCAGCAGCAGGTTCCCGCCGCTCTCGGAGCAGGTCTGCAGCATTTCGAGGATGCGCTGGGCGTTATAGCTGTACGGCCGGGCCTGTTCCGAATCGACGTAGCCCCAGCTGATCCCGTTGAAGGTCATACAGGCCTCCCAGTCGCGCTCGGCGGCCGTCACGTGCTCTTCGGGCGTGGAGAAGTCCTCGTCCAGCGCGCTGCGGTTGTTGATGATGATGTCCGGCTGCAGCGCGCGCAGACGCTGGTTCCGCTCCAGCGAATCCCAGCCTTCCCAGCTCTCCATGGGCCAGGACACGTCGTACCACAAAATATCGATCTTGCCGTAGTTGGTCAGCAGCTCGGTGTTCAGCGCCTCGATATAGTCGAGGAAGCGCCGGCGGGCCGCCGTGTCGTAGGCCGCCCGGCCCCCGTCCGGATGGTGCCAGTCCATCAGCGAGGAGTAAAAGCCGATCTTCAGGCCAAACTCCCGGCAGGCCTCGACGAACTCTTTCACGATGTCCCGCCCGCAGGCGTTGAAGGAGTTGTACGGGTTCATCGCGGACCGCCAGAGCGAAAAGCCCTCGTGGTGGCGGGTGGTCAGCACCATGTACTTCATGCCGGCCTTTTTCGCCAGCGCCGCCCACTCGCGGCAGCAGCCGGGCTTGGGCGCGAAGGTCTTCGCAAGCGCCTCATATTCGCCGACGGGGATGTTCTCCCGGGTCTGCACCCACTCGTTCCGCCCCTCCTGCGAATAGAGGCCGTAGTGGACGAACATGCCGAAGCGCGCCTCACGCCACCATTTCATGCGTTCCGGGCGGGTCCGCGCCAGCTCTTTTTCATAGTCGGGTCTGCTCAGGATCTTCATGCGTCTTTCCTCCGTTTTGTTGTAGGGGTCCCTTCGCCTCGATTATATCACACTGCCGCGGGCTTTGTAAAGCGCGCGGCGGCAAATTTTACGGCCGGCGCGCCGGGGATCGCTCCCCGGGGCGCCGGCCGCCGGTCGTTCGTCTTTTTACTTGTTCAGCCAGTCCTTCATCTTTTCGAAGAAGCTCTTGCCCTTGGCGTTGTTCCGCTCGCTGGAGATCTCGCCCAGCTCGCGCAGCAGCTCCTTCTGCCGGACGCTGAGGTTCCGCGGCGTCTCCACCACGACGGTCAGCATATAGTCCCCCCGGTTCCGGGTGTTCAGGTTGGTGATCCCCTTGCCGCGGATGCGCAGCACGGTCCCGCTCTGGATCCCCTCGGGGATGGTGTACTTCATGGGCCCCTCGAGGCTCGGGATCTCGATCTCCGCGCCCAGCGCGGCCTGGGTGAAGGTCACCGGCACCGTGCAGAGCAGATTGGACCCGTCCCGCTCGAAGATGGCGTGGCGCGACACGCGGATCAGAACGTGCAGATCGCCGGCCGGACCGTTGTTGATGCCGTGGTTCCCCTGCCCGCGCAGAATGATCACGCGGCTGTCGTCGATGCCCGCCGGGACCTGGACGGTGATGGTGCGCGTGCGGCGCGAATAGCCGTTGCCGCCGCAGGTGGGACACGGGGTCTTGATCACCTTGCCCTTGCCGCCGCAGTTGTTGCAGACCGAGGACGTGGTGAACGAGCCCAGCGCCGTGCGGCGGGTGGACCTCACCTGACCCGTGCCGCGGCAGATGGGGCACGTCTCCGGAGAGGTCCCCTTGGCCGCGCCGCTGCCCGCGCAGTCGGGGCACTTTTCGATGCGGTTCACCGTGATGTCCTTGGAACAGCCGAAGACCGCCTCTTCGAAGGTGATCTGAAGCGAGCGCTCCAGATCGTCGCCCCGGCGCGGCGCGCTGCGCGCGGCGGCGCTTCCGCCGCCGAACCCGCCGCCGAAGATGGACCCGAAGATGTCCCCCAGATCCACGTCGAACCCGCCGAAGCCGCCGCCGCCCTGATCCGCACCGTAGTTCGGATCCACGCCGGCGAAGCCGAACTGGTCGTACCGGCTCTTCTTCTCTCCGTCGGACAGCACCTCGTAGGCCTCGTTCACCTCTTTGAACTTCGCCTCGGCTTCCTTGTCGCCGGGGTTCATGTCCGGATGGTACTTCTTGGCCAGCTTCCGGTATGCTCTTTTGATCTCGTCGTCCGAGGCGCTCTTGTCTACGCCCAGAACGTCATAATAGTCGCGCTTGTCGGCCATGTCCTGCTCCTGTACAGACCCGCCTTTCGCGGGGGACCGGCGGTTTTCCGCCGGCCCCCCGCGAAACGGTCAGAGTCGTTTTGCTGTGGAATCACTTGTTGTTGTCGTCATCCTTGACCTCGTAATTGGCGTCGTAATAGCCGTTGTCGCCGCCGTTGCTGCCGGCGTCGGACGCTCCGCCCGCCGGGGCCGCGCCCTCCGGGGCGGCGCCGGTGGCCTTGTACAGCTTTTCCGACACGGCGTAGAACGCCTTGGTCAGCGCGTCGGACGCGCTCTTGATGGCCTCGGTGTCGCTGCCCTTGAGGGCCTCCTTGGTCCGCTCGATCTCATCGCGAACGGGCTGGACGTCCTCGGCGGGAAGCTTGTCGCCGATCTCGGACAGGGTCTTCTCGCTCTGGTAGACCAGCTGCTCCGCCTGGTTGCGGGCGTCGGCCGCCTCGCGGATCTTCTTGTCCTCTTCCGCGTGGGCCTCGGCCTCGCGGACGGCGCGGTCGATGTCTTCCTTGCTCATGTTGGTCTGCGAGGTGATGGTGATGTGCTGTTCCTTGCCGGTGCCCAGATCCTTGGCCGAGACGTTCACGATGCCGTTGGCGTCGATGTCGTAGGTGACCTCGATCTTCGGCACGCCTCTCGGCGCCGGCGCGATGCCGTCCAGATGGAACACGCCCAGCGTCTTGTTGTCGCGGGCCATCTCGCGCTCGCCTTGCAGCACGTGGATCTCCACCGAGGTCTGTCCGTCGGTGGCGGTGGAGAACACCTGGCTCTTCTTGGTGGGGATGGTGGTGTTGCGCTCGATCAGACGGGTGCAGACGCCGCCCAGGGTCTCAACGCCCAGAGACAGCGGCGTGACGTCCAGCAGCAGCAGGTCCTTGACGTCGCCCGAGAGGACGCCGGCTTGGATGGCCGCGCCCATGGCGACGCATTCGTCGGGGTTGATGCCCTTGAAGGGGTCCGTGCCGGTGAAGTTCTTGACCGCTTCCTGAACGGCCGGGATCCGGGTGGAGCCGCCCACCAGCAGCACCTTGGAGATGTCGGCGGGCTTCAGGCCGGCGTCGGCCATGGCCTGGCGCACCGGGCCCATGGTCTTTTCCACCAGGTCGGCGGTGAGCTCGTTGAACTTGGCGCGGGTCAGCGTCATGTCCAGATGCTTGGGGCCGGTCTGATCGGCGGTGATGAAGGGCAGATTGATG
>JAEERN010000007.1 GCA_016285815.1 Clostridiales bacterium | reverse complement strand
CGGGGCCGTGTCCGACGCCGAGGCCGCCTTCCGCACCGCCGCCGGGCTGGAGGCCGAGCGGCGCGCCAAGGAGTCCCTGCTCTACCGGCTGAGCCGCGAGAACGAGAGCGGCGGCGTTCCCGAAGAATTCCGCTTTTTCGGCGGCTGTCACCCCGACTCCGCCGTCGAGCTGGCCCGGACCGAGAGCGCCCGCTGCCGCAGGCTCCTGTCGGCCCGCCCCAAATACTGGCTGTTCGCCGCCGCGGCCCTTCTGGTCGCCGCCGGCGTGCTGCTGCTGACGCTTTGCGACCGGTCGGACCTGATGGTGCGCGTTCCCGCCGAGGCGTGCTTCGGCGGCGCGCTGCTGCTGCTGGTCCTGGCCGTCGCCGGCACGGTCTCCGCGCTGAAGGGCAAAAAAGAGGCCCGCGCCGTCTGCGCCCGCTGGGGGTGCGGCGATCCCGGGCGGTTCCCCGACGTGGCCCGGGGCTACGTTCTGTACTGCCGCGACGCCGACGCGCGCCGCGGAGAGCTCGCCGCGCTGGAGGACGAGCTGGGCGACATCGACGACCGGCTTCAGTTTTTGCGCCGCAGCACCCAAAGCGCCGCGCGCGAGCTGGGACTGGACCCCGCCGATTCCGCGCGGGACGCGGCGCACTTGAAGGCCCTGTTGGACGAATACGCGAAAAAGCGCGAAAAATGCCGCATCCTGTCCGAGACCGCCGCGAACCTCGCCGCTTCGCCGGCGCCGGAGGCGCCGATCCGGGCGCCCCGCCTGCCGGAGAGCGATCTGCGCGCCGCTGAGGCCGCGCTGTCGGCCTCGCTGCGGGAGGCGGAGCTGTCCATGGAGCGGATGCGGGGCGAGGTGTCCCGCCTGGGCGATCTGGGCGAGCTCAAGAGCCGCTTGGCCGAGACCGAGGCGGAGATCGCCCGCCTGACCGACGAGTACGACGCGCTGGAGCTGGCGCGGGAGCTGACCGCCGCCTGCGGCGAAGAGTTCAGCCGCGATCTGACGCCGCGCATCGCCGCCCGGGCCGAAGAGATCTTCACGGCCCTGACGGACGGCCGCTACGGCGAGCTGCATCTGACCCGCGAGCTGGAGGCCTCCGCCGTCCCCGCGGGTGAGGCGGTGGCGCGCCGGCTGCTCTCGCTGAGCCGGGGCGCCGCGGACCAGGCCTGGCTCTCGGTCCGTCTGGCCCTGTCCGAGCTGGCGGTCCCGGATCCGACCGTCCCCCTGCTGCTGGACGACGTGCTGGCCATGTACGACGACGGCCGCGCCCGTCTGGCGCTGACCTTCCTGGCCGAGGCGGCCCGCTCTCGCCAGATCATCCTGTTCACCTGCCGCGAGCGCGACGCGCGCCTGGCCGAAGCCCTGGGCGCCGCGGTCCAGCGGCTTTGACCGTCTCCCCGCCCGGTCCGGCCGGGGGCCCGACTCTCTTTCGAAAAGGAACGAAGACCACGATGTCCAACACCGAAAACATCCGCAATTTTTCCATCATCGCCCACATCGACCACGGAAAGTCCACGCTGGCCGACCGGCTTCTGGAGGCCTGCTCCGCCGTCAGCAGCCGGGACATGACCGACCAGCTTCTGGACAACATGGAGCTGGAGCGCGAGCGCGGCATCACCATCAAGGCCCGGGCGGTGAACCTGAACTATACCGCCGCCGACGGGAAGACCTATGAGCTGAACCTGATCGACACGCCGGGACACGTGGACTTCAACTACGAGGTCTCGCGCTCGCTGCGCGCCTGTGAGGCGGCGCTTCTGGTGGTGGACGCGTCCCAGGGCGTCGAGGCCCAGACCCTTTCCAACACCTATCTGGCCGTGGACAACGGGCTGGAGATCCTGCCCGTCATCAACAAGATCGATCTGCCCGCGGCGGACGTGCCCCGGGCCAAAAAGGAGATCGAGGACATCATCGGCATCCTGGCCGAGGACGCGCCCTGCATCTCCGCCAAGCAGGGGCTGAACATCCCGGACGTGCTGGAGCGGATCGTCCGCGACGTGCCGCCGCCCAAGGGCGACCCCGACGCGCCGCTGAAGGCCCTGATCTTCGACAGCCAGTACGACCCTTATCGCGGCGTCATCGTGTTCTTCCGTATCTTCGACGGCACCCTCCGCACGGGGGACACCGTCCACATGATGGCCACCGGCGCGGATTTCGACGTGGTGGAGATCGGCAAGATGCACCCGCTGGGGCTGGCCCCCTGCGGCGAGCTGGGCCCCGGATGCGTGGGCTATCTCACCGCCAGCATCAAGAGCCTGCGGGACACCGCCGTGGGCGACACGGTCACCCTTGCCGCCCGCCCCGCCGCCGAGCCCCTGCCCGGCTACCGCAAGGCCCAGTCCATGGTCTTTTCCGGCATCTATCCCGACGACGGCAGCCGCTATCCCGACCTGCGCGACGCGCTGGAAAAGCTCCAGCTCAACGACGCGGCCCTGTCCTTCGAGCCGGAGACCTCCGCCGCGCTGGGCTTCGGCTTCCGCTGCGGCTTCCTGGGCCTTCTGCACATGGAGATCATCCAGGAACGGCTGGAGCGCGAGTTCAACTTCGACATCATCACCACCGCCCCCAGCGTCATCTACAAGGTCCGCCTGCGCTCCGGCGAAGAGGTGACCATCGACAACCCCCAGAACTGGCCGGATCCCGCGGGGATCGACTGCGCCTTCGAGCCCTTCGTCCGGGCCAGCATCATCACGCCGCCGGAGTACGTCGGCAGCATCATGGAGCTGTGCCAGGAGCGGCGCGGCATCCACAAGGGGATCGACTACCTCGACCCGGACCGGGTCGAGGTGCGCTACGAGCTGCCGCTGAACGAGATCATCTACGACTTCTTCGACTCGCTGAAATCCCGCACCAAGGGCTATGCCTCGCTGGACTACGAGCTGATCGACTATCGTCCGTCCCAGCTGCTCAAGCTGGACATCCTGCTCAACGGCGAGCCGGTGGACGCGCTGTCCTTCATCGTCCACAGCGACAAGGCCTATGCCCGCGCCCGCAAGATCGCCGAGCGGCTCAAGGACAACATCCCGCGCCAGCTGTTCGAGATCCCCGTCCAGGCCGCCGTGGGCGGCAAGATCATCGCCCGCGAAACGGTCAAGGCCCTGCGCAAGGACGTGCTGGCCAAGTGCTACGGCGGCGACATCACCCGGAAGAAAAAGCTTCTGGAAAAGCAGAAAGAGGGCAAAAAGCGCATGCGCTCGGTGGGCTCGGTCAACCTGTCCCACGAGGCCTTCATGGCCGTTCTCAAGCTGGATGAGTGAGCCGCTGGGCCTGTACCTGCACGTCCCCTTCTGCCGGGCCAAGTGCCGGTACTGCGACTTTTTCTCCGCCCCGGGCGACGAGGCCGCACAGGAGGCCTATACCGGGGCGCTGATCCGCCGGATCCGCGCGCTGCGCGGGCTCGCCGGACTTCGGCCCTTTTCCTCCGTCTATTTCGGCGGCGGCACGCCCACGGTCCTGGGACGCGCGCGGCTCGTCCGCCTTCTGGATGCCGCGGCAGACGTCGGTCTGGCCCCGGACGCGGAGGTCAGCGTCGAGGCCAACCCCGCCACCGTGGACCGGGCGGGTCTCGCCGCCCTGCGGCGGGCCGGGTTCAACCGCCTCTCCGTGGGCGCCCAGAGCTTCGATCCCGGCGAGCTGGCTCTGCTGGGCCGGCTGCACGGCCCCGACGACGTTCGGCGCACCGTCTCCGACGCCTTTGCCGCGGGCTTTGAGAACGTCAGCCTCGATCTGATGCTGGGCCTGCCCGGCCAGACGGTGCCGCGGGTCCTGTCCTCGGTCCGGGCCGCCCTTGAAACGGGCGTCTCCCACCTGTCGGCCTATTGCCTGAAGCTGGAGCCCGGAACGCCCATGGCGCGCGACTATCCCGACGGGCGCGGCCTGCCGGACGGGGACGAGACGGCGGACGCCTATCTCGCCGCCGCGGCCGCGCTCTCCGGCGCGGGGCTGGAGCAGTACGAGATCTCGAACTTCGCCCGTCCGGGGCGCGCCTGCCGGCATAATCTGCTGTACTGGACCCTGGGCGAGTACGTCGGCCTCGGCCCGTCGGCCCACTCCGACTTCGGCGGCCGCCGGTTCTATTTCCCGCGCGGGGCCGGTTTTTCCGCCCCGTTTTCCTCGGTCTTCGACGGGACCCTTCCCGAAGAGACCGACCGGGAGGAAGAGCGCGTCATGCTCTCTCTCCGCACCGCCGCCGGGCTGGACCTGTCCTCCCTCGCGCCGGAGACGGCCCGCGCCGCGGCGGAGGTCCTCTCCGCCGTCGCCGCCCGGGGCCTCGCCGCCCCCACGGAGACGGGCTTCCGCCTCACCCCCGAGGGGTTCCTCGTCTCCAACCAGATCATCTCCGAGATCCTTCTGAAAGGAATGTCATAACCTATGAGAGCAGTCATCACCGTCGTCGGCAAGGACGCCGTCGGCATCATCGCAGAGGTCTCCGGCGTGCTGAAGCGCCGCGGGGTCAACATCGTCGACATCACCCAGTCCGTCATGTCCGACCTGTTCGCCATGGTCATGATGGCGGACATCAGCGCCTGTACCGTGCCCTTCGGCGCGCTGGCGGACGAGCTGGCCGATCTGGGCCGCCGCCTCGGACTGGACGTCCGCGCCATGCACGAGGACATCTTCAACTCCATGCACCGGATCTGAATCGAGGCCAGCCATGCTCAACACGCTCGACATTCTCGAGACCATCAAGATGATCACCGAGGAGCACCTCGACATCCGCACCATCACCATGGGCATCTCGCTGCTAGACTGTGCCTCGGAAGACCTGGGGCGCTGCTGCGGCAAGATCTACGACAAGGTCTGCCGCCGGGCCGAGCGGCTGGTGGCCGTGGGCGAAGAACTGGAAAAGGAGTACGGCATCCCCGTCATCAACAAGCGGGTGTCCGTCTCGCCCATCTCCGCCGTGGCGGCCGCCTGCGGCGGCGGCGACTTCGCCGATCTGGCCCGGGCCATGGACCGGGCCGCCGCGGCGGTGGGCGTGAACTTCATCGGCGGCTACAGCGCGCTGGTCCACAAGGGCATGACCGACGCCGACCGGCGGCTGCTGGACGCCATCCCCGAGGCCCTTGCCGAAACGGAGCGGGTCTGCTCTTCGGTCAACGTGGCGACCACCCGCGCGGGCATCAACATGGACGCCGTGTCCCGCATGGGCCGGATCCTGAAAGAGACGTCGTATCGCACCCGCGAGAGCGGCTCCTTCGGCTGCGCCAAGCTGGTGGTCTTCGCCAACATCCCCGAGGACAACCCCTTCATGGCCGGCGCCTATCACGGCGTCGGCGAGGCGGAATGCGCCATCAACGTCGGCGTCTCCGGCCCCGGCGTGGTCCGGGCGGCCATCCTGCGCCACCCCGGCTGCGGCCTGACCGAGCTGGCGGACGTCATCAAAAAGACGGCGTTCAAGATCACCCGCGTGGGCCAGCTCATCGCCGCGGAATCCTCGCGCCGGCTGGGCGCAGAGTTCGGCATCGTGGACCTTTCGCTGGCCCCCACGCCCGCCGTGGGCGACTCGGTAGCGGAGATCCTGGAGGAGATGGGGCTGGAGGTCTGCGGCTGTCACGGCACCACGGCCTGTCTGGCCATGCTGAACGACGCGGTCAAAAAGGGCGGCGTCATGGCCTCCAGCCACGTGGGCGGCCTGTCCGGCGCCTTCATCCCCGTTTCGGAGGACGCGGGCATGGTCCGCGCCGCCGAAAGCGGCGCGCTGACCGTGGACAAGCTCGAGGCCATGACCGCGGTCTGCTCCGTGGGTCTGGACATGATCGCCGTCCCGGGCGACACGCCGGCCGAAGTGCTCTCCGCCATCATCGCCGACGAGATCTCCATCGGCGTGGTCAACAACAAGACCACCGCCGTCCGCCTGATCCCCGCCTGGGGGCGGGCCGCCGGCGAACGGGTGGTCTTCGGCGGCCTGTGGGGCGAGGCGCCCATCATGCCCGTCCACACGGGCAGCCCCGCCGCGTTCCTGGCCCGCGGCGGCCGCATCCCGGCGCCCATCCATTCCCAGCGCAACTGACCGGCCCATCCGGCGCGCCGCTTCCGGCCGCCGCAAGAAAAAAGGAGGACAAACGCCATGCCCCTGTCTCTGCTCGACAGCTCGTCTTCTTCCGGCAGCACCGCCTTCACCGGCCCGCTCGCCGTGTGCGCCGCCGTGGCCGCCGCCGCGGTCTATCTGCTGCTGGTCGTCGCCTGGTGGCGGATCTTCGCCAAGGCGGGCCGCCCCGGCATCCTGTCCCTGATCCCCGTCGTCAACGTGTTCGTTCTGGTCAAGGTCGCCGCGGGAAGCGCTTGGAAGACGCTCCTTCTGCTGATCCCGGTCTTCGGCGAGATCTACGCCGTCATCCTGAACTTCCGTCTGGCCCGGGCCTTCGGCAAGGGCGTCGGCTTCGGGTTCGGTCTGTGGCTTTTGCCCAATCTCTTCACGCTGATCCTCGCCTTCGGCCGGGCACGGTACGTCGGCGCCTGACCTCTGCCGTCCGGCCGGGACGGGACGTCCGTTCCCCCGCCTTGCGCGGAGGAGCGGGCGTCTTTTTTTCGCAAAAAGCCGCCGGGCGGGGGCCTTCGCCGTTGACACCGGCCCCCCGCCCGTGGTAAAATTTTATCGGAAAATCTATGCATCGAAAAGGACGGTCGCACCATGAAACAGGACATGATTCTCGTCATCGATCTGGGCAGCGCGGAGAACTCCGCTCTGGCCCGTGCCATACGCGCTCTGGGCGTGTACAGCGAAGTACACCCGGGCGATCTCTCCGCGGCGGCGCTGGAAGCGCTGCCCAACGTCAAGGGCCTGGTCTTCCTGCGGGGCGAGGACGGCGTCGCCCCCTCGGAGGCGCTGGCGGCCTGCGGCCTGCCGACGCTGGACGCCGCCGCCGTTCCGGCGGAGGATGAGCTCCGCCGCTTCCTCTTCGACGAATGCGGCTGCGAGGCCAACTGGAACATGGACAACTTCATCTCGGACCAGATCGAGCTCATGCGCGCGCAGATCGGCGAAAAGCGCGTCATCCTGGCCCTGTCCGGCGGTGTGGACAGCTCGGTGGTGGCCGCGCTTCTGATCCGCGCCATCGGCGATCGGCTCACCTGCGTCCACGTGAACCACGGCCTTCTGCGCAAGGGCGAGCCCGAGCAGGTGGTCCGGGTCTTCCGGGAAGAGCTGGGCGCCAAGCTGATCTATGTGGACGCGGTGGACCGGTTCCTCGGCAAGCTGGAGGGCGTCTCGGACCCCGAGCAGAAGCGCAAGATCATCGGCAAGGAGTTCATCGACGTGTTCGCGGAAGAGGCCAAAAAGCTGGACGGTATCGAGTTCCTGGCCCAGGGCACCATCTACCCCGACATCGTGGAGAGCGGCACCAAGGCGGGCAAGGCCGTCAAGGCGCACCACAACGTGGGCGGTCTGCCCAAGGATCTGCAGTTCGAGCTGGTCGAGCCGCTGAAGTTCCTGTTCAAGGACGAGGTCCGCGCCGTCGGCAAGGCGCTGGGTCTGCCGGACAGCATGGTCTACCGCCAGCCGTTCCCGGGGCCGGGCCTCGGGGTGCGGTGCCTCGGGGCCATCACCCGCGACCGGCTGGAGGCCGTCCGCGAGAGCGACGCCATCCTGCGGGAGGAGTTCGCCGCCGCCGGGCTGGAGGGCAAGGTGTGGCAGTACTTCACGCTGATCCCGGACTATCGCTCCGTGGGCGTGAAGGACAACGCCCGCTGCTTCGAGTGGCCGGTGATCCTGCGCGCGGTCAACACGGTGGACGCCATGACCGCCGAGGTGGCCGAGATCCCGTGGCCGCTGATGAAAAAGATCACCGCCCGCATCCTGGCCGAGGTCAAGGGCGTGAACCGCGTCTGCTTCGACCTGTCGCCCAAGCCGACCGGGACCATCGAGTGGGAGTAGAACGTAAAGGCTTGCTGGTTGCACAAAAAACGCCGAAAAACCCTGTAATTACAGGCAATTCCGAGTTTTGACGAGTTGGCGGGAATGGTGCCGTGCAACCGCCGTGCAACCGCGAGAACCGGGAAAAGGCTCTTTGGTTGCACAGAGGCGATTT
>JAEERN010000048.1 GCA_016285815.1 Clostridiales bacterium | reverse complement strand
TGGTGGCGGCAGAACCGGGGCGAAGCGCAGCTGCAGTTCAGCTCGCTCACCGTCCCGTCCCGGTCCAGCGCGGCGGCGACGTGCGCGTCGGCGCCGCGGTCGCGGACGGTGGCGTAGACGCGGCCGGAAAGGCCCCGGACGATCCGCACGACGCCGCCCGCGGCATAGACCTGTTCGCCCCCGGCGAGAGCCTCGGGGGAAAAACTGGCTCGGAACTGGTTCAGATTCATGGAAAAGCCACCGTGTCTTTGCAGTGTTTTCGGCCAAAGGGCCGATATTTCATCATACCACATCCAAAGGAAAAAAGCAATCAAAATCTGTCTTGACACCGTCGGGGGGGCGATGCTATAATGGCCGCGGAAGCGCGCGGCAGAGCCGCGCGGACGGAGAAGGGAGCGATCCGCAGGTGAAACGGTTTGAGATCGGCGTGATGTTCGGGTGTTTCGGGCTGCCGTTCGACGAGGGCCTGGAGACGACCCGCGCCCTCGGGGCGACGAAGATCCAGGTGGGCTGGGACTGGCGGAACGACCCGCCGGAGACGCGGCGGGAGTGGCGGCGGCGCATCGAGGCCCACGGCGTCGGCGTTTCGGCGGTCTGTGCCTCGCTGGACGGGATCCACGCGGGCGACATGGCCGCCGCGGACGAGGGCCGCCGCAGCGTGGATCTGGCGCTGGATCTGGGCTGCCGGGTGGTCACGTCGCACATCGGCGTGATCCCGGACCGGCAGGACGCCGTCTGGGACCGCATGGCGGCGGTGGCGGGGGCCATCGGCGAATACGCCGCCGCGGCGGGCGTCCGGCTGGCCATCGAGACGGGGCCCGAGTCGCCGGAGACGCTGGCCTCCTTCATCGACGCGGTCTGCCCCGCGGGGCTGGGCGCCAATCTGGACCCGGCCAATCTGGTCATGGTGGGGGGCTTCGACCCGGTCAAGGGCGTGTACACGCTGGGCCGGCGCGTCGCCCACACCCACGCCAAGGACGGCGTGCGCCTGAGCAACTATACCGCCCAGCAGATCTACGGCGGCGAGGTGAAGGATCCCGGCCGGTGCTATCTCGAGGTGCCGCTGGGGCGGGGCGAGGTGGACTTCGCCCGCTGGATCCGCGCGCTGGACGAGGTGGGCTACGACGGCCCGCTGGTCATCGAGCGCGAGGTGGGCGCGGACCGCGTGGGCGACATCCGCCTGGCCGTCGGGCATCTGAAGGCCTGCATGGAGCGGGAATAGCGGTCCGGCTTTGAAAAAAAGTCTCTCCCCCGCAGAGCGCGGCGCGCCCTGCGGGGGCTTTTTTGGGGGAGGGATGTCCGGCGGCTCAGACCGGGCCCGCCGCGTTCGATCTCAGCCGCTCGCAGAGCTCGGCCAGCGCCGCCTCCGCCTCGGCGACGCCGCGCAGCCGCCGGGACCGGCCGAAGACGGACGAGGGGACGTAGAGCTCTTCGCAGGCGTTGAACCGAAGGTCCCGCTCGTCCAGCCAGAGGCGCAGGCCGCCGTGCAGAAAGTGGGCCGGGCCCGGCGGGAGCAGGACCATGGCCTCGAATTTTTTCAGCGCCAGCTCGTAGACGCGGCACCGGTCCAGATGCCGGCGGGCGGCCAGCATCCCCGCCTCGTACAGCGGGAAGACCGGGGTCCGGGCCAGCATCGCCGCCGCGGCGCGGGGCTCCGGCGCGGCGGACAGGGCCAGGTCGAGAAGGTAGAGCAGATTGTTCAGCAGGGCCTCGGCGGTCTCCTGCATCACCGAGCTGGAGCGGCCGTTGGTCCAGAGCCCGATCTGCTCGGCCAGACGCTCCATCAGCTCGTTCATCCGAAGGGAGAAGAGCGCTTCGGAGAACAGCCCGGCGGCCCGGCCCTCGTCCAGAAGGCTGAGGAAATAGCGGCTCCGGTCCACCCGGGCGGGGTCGAACCCGTCGGCGAAGACCTGAGGGACGAGCGTATCGTTCCGGTTCATTCGAAGTCCTCCTCCTCTTCCTTCGCGCCGTCCTCGGGGCCGGCGTCCCCGTCGCGGACCAGACGCAGGAACGCCCACAGGTCCCGGCAGTCGGCCAGACCCTCGACGGTCCCGCCGGACCGGTGCTCCCAGAGGTCGAACAGGACGTCCATCAGCTCGTCGTCGTCGACGCGGTCCTCCGCTTCGGTCTTGAACTCGTAGAACAGCTCCGTCAGGCCGGCCAGCACCCCGGCGTAGTCCTCCCGGCAGACGTAAGAGGACCGGGCCAGCCGCCGGGCCAGCTCCGGCACGGCCCCCGGGCCGACCTCGAACCGCCGGGTCTCCTTCAGCGAGAGGCGGCGGACCTCCGCCAGCTCGCGGACCTCGCCGGGCGAGAGGGACAGGCCGTCCTCCGCCAGCGTGTCGTTCAGCGCCAGAAGAGAGGCCTCGACGCCGTCGCCGCGGCTGTCCAGCCCGGCGAGAAGGGCCGGAAAAGAGAGGGCTTCCATCGCTTCGATCGCTTCCTTTCCAAAGGGTCCGGCGGGGCGGGCCCGGCCGGAGAAAAATTTTTGCGGACGGGAAAAAAGGGGGTTGACACAGGGAGGATTTTGTGCTATAATATATATGTGAAAAGATACGCGGAGCGTTGTGGGAATGACGCACCGCCTTTATTTTACCGCCTTTCAGCGGGCTTGTCAACCTTTTTTTGAGGATCACGGAAAAATGGCCGGGCTGAACGCAGCGCGCCGTCAGCAGACCGCGCGGAAAGGAAAAGCGCGGAGGAAAGGACGGTAGATGAGAGTGGAGATAAAGAACCAGAACATCGACTACGCGAACTTGGACGTGCACGAATACATGCGTGCGCATTTCCGCGATCCGCTGGAGATGACAGAGGAAGAAAGAGCAGCGGAGAAACGCGAGATACGAAAGAGACAACACGAGGTCGCAGATTTCATAGAAAAGCACGAGAAACCTGACGGACACGGGAGCTGGATGCCAGATCTGGAGTGGCGAACGATAAGTCCACAAGCGCCGGAGGGTTTCCAAGAGGCGGCGTTCCAGCAGCTTCTCGTCCTTCCGTACCGGCTGCGGTGGTTGGACAATCACCTCTGGAAGCACGACTGACGAACAGAACAGCGCAGGAGACGCGGAAACGCGCCTCCTTTTCTTTGCGAAAAAACAGGAGTGGACAGAAATGGCAAAGTCGCGCAGGGGCGGCCGTTCCGGTCCGGCCGGCCCGGACCGCGGTATCACGCCGCGGCGGTTTGTCCGGCCCGCGTTTCGGACGCCGACGCCCTGAGCGCGCGCAAAGGCGGGGGCCCGGGCGGCTCTTCGCAGAGGGGCCGCCTTGAGGCTGCCGTTACCGGTCCAAAAGAAGACAAAACAGGCGCGGCCGCGCGGCCGCGCCTGTTTTGTCTCCCGGGTCTTGGGGGCAAGATCCGATGCTGGTTAAAACTGCGGACAAAAGAGGTTCACGGTTCCTGCGGACCGGGCGCGGATCCCTTCTGCAAGTCGGCCCGATGGATCGCCGGCATCTCGACGCGCTTTGCCAGATACAGGCTGTAGGCCCCGCCGATCACGACGGTGGCGCCGATATAGAGCCAGTTGCCACAAACGGTTTCCGCGGCAATCACTGAGAGAACGTCCACGACGGCATGGAACAGAATGCAGAGCAGCAGGCTGCCGGACTTGTAGTAGACCATGGTGAAAACGAATCCCCAGGCTATGGCGAAAACGATCAT
>JAEERN010000047.1 GCA_016285815.1 Clostridiales bacterium | reverse complement strand
GTTTTTTTCGCCCGGATCTCAAAAAAGGAGGCACTTTTCCATGAAGCGATCCCTTCTCGCACTTCTGCTGATCCCGGTCCTGCTGCTGGCCGCCTGCGGCCCCGTCGAGCCGGCGGTCCCAACAGGGACGGCGACAGGCGCCTCCTCGGAAGCGACGACCACCGAAGCCGCGTCCACCGAGGCGACGACCACGGAAACAACGACCTCCGAAGCGACGACCACGGAGGCCGCCACCGCCGGGCCGGTCTCGCCGGAAGAGGGCGTCGAGCTCATCGGAAACACGTTCACCGTCTGCGGCGGACCCTTTTCCTATGCGGAAGCCGCTTTCCTGCTCGGTTCCGCGGCGGAAACGGATCGGCTGACCTCTTTTCTGACGGAGGACCTGTTTCTCCCCGACGGCTTCTCCCTTGTGCGCGCGGCGGCCGACGACGCGTTCTTTGAGAAAAACTATCTCCTTCTCACCGTCGACACCGACGGCGGCAGCGGCTATGCCCCGGTCTCCGACTATTCGGTCTCGCTTTCCGGTTCGGTCCTCCGGATCACCGCGGAGCTCGGGGGGTACCATCCGCTTTCCGCCGCGCCTTCCCCGGCGCCCGGCGAGGACGCCGGCGCCGAGGCGGGCTCTCACACCGTTTTCCTCACCTTCTGGCGCGTCGACCGCCGTCTGGCGGACGGCTATGCGCTGGAATACCTCGGCCCGGCCGCCCGGCATCATCAGCAGCGGGGGATCGCGCCGGCCGGTCTGTACGACGATCCGGTCCCCGTCGGGCCTTCCTCCCACCGGACCGACTACGCGGACGTCGCCGGCAGCGGCAGCTTCCGCTATTGCGGCGCCCCCGCGGCCGGAAGCGGCGTGATCCTGTCCGCGCGGGTCGGTTCTCTGCGGGACTATTCCTCCGTGCTGTGGCTGTGGTACCACTTTGCCGTGCTTCGCGGCGAACTGGGCCAAGGGACCCTCCCCGTGCCGGACGACGTTTCCCCCGACGGCGACGTCACGGCCTTCTACGAGGCGCTCGGCAAGGCCTGCGGCCTGCCCGTGCCGGACGCGTCGGCCTTTGACGAGGGCGAGGTCTTCGCCTTCCTCGAGATCGGCGGGCCGGGCGCGGCCCCGGCCATCGCCGACGGTCAGGTGGTCACCGGCCGTCCCGCCGGGGACGGCGTCTGGTTCACCTTCGTCTGCGTCCGCTGAAACGGCCCCGCCGCACCGCCCGCTTCGCCCCCGCCGGCGAAGCGGGCTTTTTTGCCGCCCGGCTCGGGCTTTCCGCCGCGCGCCCCTCCGCCCGCGAAAAAAATTTTTTCTTTTCGCCCCCGCTGTCACCGAATTGTCACTTTGGCGTGTTATCCTGTAAGGGAAGAAAGGATCCTGCAAAGAAGGGGGAACTGTCACGACATGGAAATCTTAAGAGTGGAAAACCTGACCAGGGTCTACGGCTCGGGCGAAACGGCCGTCCGCGCGCTGGACAACGTCTCGTTCTCCGTGGAAAAGGGCGACTTCGTCGCCATCATCGGGCCCTCCGGCTCGGGTAAATCCACGCTGCTGCACACCATCGGCGGCGTCGACCGGCCGACCTCCGGCCGCGTTCTGGTGGAGGGAGAGGACGTCTATGCCCGCAGCGAGGACCAGCTCGCCATCTTCCGCCGCCGTCAGGTGGGGCTGATTTACCAGTTCTACAACCTGATCCCCGTGCTGAACGTGGTGGAAAACATCACGCTGCCGCTGCTGATGGACGGCCGGCGCGTCAACGTCGAGCGGCTCGAGGAGCTGATCGACACGCTGGGCCTGTCCGCCCGGCGGACCCACCTGCCCAACCAGCTCTCCGGCGGCGAGCAGCAGCGCGTCTCCATCGGACGCGCGCTGATCAACGCGCCGGCGGTGGTGCTGGCCGACGAGCCCACGGGCAATCTAGACTCGAAGAACAGTCAGGAGATCGTCGAGCTGCTGAAGCTCTCCAACCGCCGCTATGGCCAGACGCTCATCGTCATCACCCACGACGAGTCCATCGCGCTGCAGGCCGACCGGATCCTGTCCGTGGAGGACGGCCGCATCGTCCGCGACGAGCGCATCCGGGGGAGCGCGCTATGAACGTCTTTCAGCGATACACGCTTCGCTCGCTGCGCCGGAACCGCATGCGGACGCTGGTCACGCTGATCGGCGTGACCCTGTCCATGGCGCTGTTCACCGCCGTCCTCGAGGGCGCCCAAAGCGGACTGTCCTTTCTGAAGCAGGCCGAGATCGACCGCACCGGCGCCTATCACGGCCTTTACTACGGGCTGGACGGCGAGACGGCCGCCCGGGCCGCCACCGACGCCATGGACCGGGTCTCGTATCTGCGGACCGTGGGCTTCGCCCCGTCCGAGAGCGTCGACCCCGTCAAGCCCTACGTCGCCGTGGCCGCCGCCGACGAGGCGTTCTTCGACCTGGTCACGGTCAAGCTCTCCGCCGGCCGTCTGCCGGAAAACGGCTCCGAGCTGATCCTGTCCGAAGAGACCGCGGCGGCCCTGCCGGGAAACGTCGGCGTCGGCTCGGCGCTGACGCTGTCCCTGGGGCGGCGGCTCGCCGCGGACGGCCGCGCCTTGTCGCTCTCCGACGGGCTCGAGTTCTCCGACGACGGGTCCGGCGCGGAGGCGCTGTCGGAGACGCTGGCCGGGGGCGAGAGCCGGACCTTTACGGTGGTAGGCCTGTGGTCCCGGCTGAACCTTCCGCTGATGACCGACGGCGGCTCGCCCGCCTTTCTGTGCCTGACGCGGGGCGACGCGCCGGAGACCGACGTCTCGGTGCTGTTCACGATGAAGGACCCCGCCCGGTTTTTCCCGTACTTTGACCAGAACGCGGTCTCCGAGCGGCTCATGCCCCACCGGGACCTGCTGATGTTCTTCGGCGGCGTCCGCAACCGGAACCTCCAGTCCATGCTGTACGGCTTTGCCGCCGTGTTGGTGGCTCTGATCGTCTTCGGCTCGATCTCGCTGATCTACAACGCGTTTTCCATCTCCGTCTCCGAGCGGACCCGTCAGTTCGGCATCCTGAAGTCCGTCGGCGCCACGCGGCGCCAGATCCGCGGGACCGTGCTGTTCGAGGCGCTGGTCCTGGGCGCGGCGGGGATCCTGCTCGGCGCGGTCGTGGGCTGCGTCGGCCTCGGCGTCACCCTCTGGGCGCTGGGCGACGCGTTCTCGTATCTGGCCAACACGCCCCTGCGCATCCATCTGGTCCTGAGCCCCGGCGCGCTGGGCGGGGCCGCGGCGATCTGTCTGGCGACCACGCTGATCGCCGCGTGGATCCCCGCGGGAAGGGCCCTTCGCATCTCGCCCATCGAGGCCATCCGCCAGACCCGGGACATCCGCATCCGCCCGCGGGACGTCCGCACCCGGATGCTGACCAGCCGCCTGTTCGGCTTTGAGGGCATGATGGCCGCCAAGAACTTCAAGCGCAACCGGAAGCGCTATCGCGCCACGGTGCTCTCGCTGTTTCTGAGCGTCACGCTGTTCATCTCCGCCTCGTCCTTCTGCGCCTATCTGCGGGCCTCGATGGACGGGGTCGCGGACCCGAACGCCGCGGACCTGTACGTTTCCCTGTCCGGCGCGGAGGACGCCGACCAGCTGCTGTCCCGGCTTGCCGCCGCGCCCACCGTGGACAAGCGCGCCTGCGCCCGCTATTCCTATCTCGCCCGGCTTCAGGTCGACGAGTCCGCCCTGAGCGCCGACGCCCGGGAACAGTCCTTTTTCAGCCAGGACCTCTCCGCCGACGCAATCGTGTGTCTGGTGGACGACGAGACCTTCCGCACCGTCTGCCGCAGCAACGGTCTGGACGCCGAGGCCCTGCTGTCCGCGCCGGCGATCGCCGGCCCGGTCTTCGGCCAGATCGCCGTCCGCCTGTCCGCTCCCGGCGGGACCCGCTGGCGCAGCTTCGACCTGTTCCGCTCCGGCGCGGCGCCCATGGCGGCGGCGCTTCTGTCCGCCCGGCCGCCGGAAGAGGGGTATCTCCTGTTCGACATCGTGCCCGGCCCCGACGGCGAGCTTCGCTATCGCTATCTGCGCGAGGATTACGCGCTGGAGCTCTGGCGCGGCGAGCCGCCCTACGACGTGGACCCCGACCGGGCCGTACTGCTCACCGAAGAGGAGCAGACCGTCCGGACGCCCGTGACCCTGGCCCCGGCGGACGTCCGTCCCTTCTTCGGCGTCGCCAACGACCGGCCCACCGTCTTTTTGCCCGCCTCCCGCGCCGGCGAACTGCCGATGGCCTTCGACCACGCCGAGTTCTTCTTCACCGCCTCGGATCACGCCGCCGCGGCGGAGGCCATGCGCGCGGTGCTGGACGAGCTGGGGCCGGACGAGCTGGGACGTCCCTCCTACCTGCTTCAGGACCTGCGCGAGATCAGCAACGGCGAGCGGCTCCTGCTGGACGTCATCAACGTGTTCTCCTACGGGTTCATCACGCTGATCTCCCTCATCGCCGTGGCCAACGTGTTCAACACGGTCTCCACCGGCATCTTCCTGCGGCGGCGCGAGTTCGCCATGCTCCGCTCGGTGGGCATGTCCCGGCGCTCCTTCCGGCGCATGATGGACTACGAATGCGTCATCTACGGGCTGCGGGGCCTGCTCTTCGGCCTGCCCGCCGCGGGCGCCGTCACCTATCTGCTCTACCGCATCGTCGGCCAGGCCGTGGAGATGCGCTTCTTCATCCCGTGGCAGAGCGTCGTCATCGCCGTGGGCAGCGTCTTCGCCGTGGTGTTCGCCACCATGCTCTATTCGACGGCCAAGATCCGCCGCGACAACCCCGTCGAGGCCCTGAAGACCGAAACGCTCTGATCCTCTTCTCTTCGCGAAAACAGGCCGAAGGGCCGGTGCGGAAGTCTCCGCGCCGGCCCTTCGGTCCGTCTTCGCCCTCTCCCCGGCCGGGATCGGGCGGCTTTTTTTAGTTTTTCAGCTTCGCCGTCTGGCGCTGGGCCATGACGAGGCGATAGTAGATGCCCCGCTTTTCCAGCAGCTCCTTGTGGGAGCCCACCTCGGCGATGCAGCCCCGGTCGATGACCACCAGCCGGTCCGCGTGGCGCAGGGTCGCCAGCCGGTGGGCGATGGCGATGGTGGTCCGGTTCTTGACCAGCTTGCCCAGCGCGTCCTGGATCAATCCCTCGGTCTTGGGGTCCAGCGAGCTGGTCGCCTCGTCCAGGATCAGGATCTTCGGGTTCTTCAGCACGGCCCGCGCGATGGCGAGGCGCTGGCGCTCGCCGCCGGACAGGGTGTGGCCGTTCTCGCCCAGCACCGTATTGTAGCCGTCCGGAAGCGCCATGATGAACTCGTGGGCGTTGGCCGCCTTGGCCGCGGCGATGACCTCCTCGCGGGTGGCGTCGTCCCGGGCATAGGTGATGTTGTCGTAGATCGTCCCCGCGAAGAGGAACGTCTCCTGGAACACCGCGCCCATCTGGTCGTGCAGACAGCGCTGGCCGATGTTCCGGATGTCCGTCCCGTCGATCAGCACCGCGCCGTCGTTGGTGTCGTACAGCCGCATGAGCAGGTTGATCATGGTCGACTTCCCCGCGCCCGACGGGCCCACCAGACCGATCATCTCGCCGGGCCGGATGGTGACGCTGACATTCTTCAGCACCGGCTCGTAGGACTTGTAGCCGAAGCGGACGTTCCGGAACTCGATGCCGCCCTCGACGGTCTTTTCCTCGGCTCCGGCGGCGTCGGTGATCTCCGGCTTTTCGTCCAGGATCTCCACCACCTTGACCATGCTGGTCATGGCCCGGGCCAGCCACCGCGGGAAGGACGACAGCCAGCGCAGCGGCGTGTAGATATAGGACAGGAACAGCACGAACTGGATCAGCTCGCCCAGAGACAGGGTCCCGGCCAGCACCATGCGCCCGCCGAAGTAGAGCACGAAGAACTCGCCGATGCCGACGAAGAACTCCAGCGCCGGGCTGACCCGCGCCCAGAACTTTTCGTTGGAGGCGCTGATTTCCGCCAGCCGGCGGGAGCAGTCGGAGAACTTCCGGATCTCGCGCTCTTCGCTGCCGAAGACCTTGACCACCCGGATCCCCTTGATGATGTCGTGCAGGATGGAGTTGGCCCGCGACTCGATGCGCCACTGTTTGCTGTAGCGCACGTGGATGAACCGCCAGAACGCCTGGATCAGCATCACCATGACCGGCACGGGCAGGATCACCATCAGCATCAGCTTCCAGTTGGTCAGGGCCATGACCACCGTGACGAACACCATGATGACCAGCTGTTCCAGCAGGTTCCGCCCCTGGTCGGAGAGGAAGGTGCGGATGACCTCCGTGTCGTTGGTGATCCGCTTCAGCAGGTCGCCGCTGGTCTTCTTCGAGACCGAGGACAGGGACAGCAGCTGGACCTTGGCGTACAGCCGCTCGCGCAGGCTGTCGGAATAGGCCGAGCCCGCCCGGTTGGCCATGCGGTTCGAGGTGATGTAGAACAGCTGTCCCAGCCCGCGGACCAGCACCATGCCCAGCGCCAGCAGCAGCACGCCGCGCACCGGCGTTCCGAACCACGCCGCGGCCGTCTCCGGACGGACGAGGAAGTCGTCGGTCAGGATCCGGTACAGCACGGGCGTCAGCGCATAGAACACGTTGGCGACGGTCAGCAGCAGGGCCGAAACGGCGATGCGCCCCAGGAAGGGCTTGGCCGTCTGCAGCGCCCGCTTGAGGATATAGCCCTTGTCGACGCAGAACAGACAGACGTCCGTCCCCTGCATCAGCGGCCGGCCGCAGCGGGGACAGCGCCGGCCCTCGGGCCGGGCCATCCGGTTCTGGTCTCCCGTGGCGATGTAATAGTTGACCACCTTGCACAGCTCCGCCGCCTCTTCGGCGTGGGCCATGGTAAAGCGGCAGACGCGGACGTTCTCCGCGTCCGGCAGGGCGGCCGGCGGGTCGCCCTCGTTCTCCGGCGGCGGCCCGGCGGGGTCCGCCAGCGCCAGCTCCAGCGCGCCGCAGCCGATATCCGTCATCTGCTTCAGCTCGGAACAGTCCGCCACGTCCCGCTCCAGCACGGTCGCGCCGTCTTCCACGACGAACAGCACGCCGCCGTCGAAGATCAGCTCGCCGCTGCAGAATCTTCCGTCGGCCGTCAGATCAAAGGCGATCCGGCTGGCCGTTTCCGATGGGGGTGTCACGAAACAACACCTCTCTTTCTTTTTTCGCTGTTCAAACGCTCAATAGAGATAGGGCTCGATCTTCCGGCGGGACTTGCCGTCGATGGCCCAGACGTCCTCGATCAGATACCGCGACCCGTCCACGTCCGTGATGGCCACGGCCTTGTCGTCCAGCTGTTTGATCGAGCGGCTGATGTCCTTGACGGCGAAGACTTTTTGGACCGTGCCGAAGGACACGTCGAAGTAGAAATAGCCCATCTTTTCCTTGATCGAGCGGATGGCCGTCACGGCGGGGCAGAAATAGCGGGCCTCCAGCTCTTCCCGGGCCAGCTTCTGCTGCTCCGGGGCCAGCTCGGCCAGATCCCGCAGGATGCCCAGCTCCTTCCCCTCCATGTCCTCCACGCTGATATAGCGGTCCGGGTCGGCAAAGGGCAGCATCCGCGCCAGCTTCACGCGGCGATGGTCGCTCTCTCCGATGCGGACGGCCAGAAACCCGTTGGGGTTCCGGTAAAACTCGGTCTGCGCCGGATCCAGGATCCCGATATCCAGCACTTCCTCCGCCCCGGAAGGGGCCTGTGCAAGCGTTTCCGTCATAGTTCGTCCTTTCTTCCCTCCCCGCGGGGAAGGGTCTCGTTCGCTTCAGTCGCCGACGCCGATGTACTTCAGCGCCTCGGCCTGGATCTGGTAAAGCTTGAAATATTCGCCCTTTTTCTTCATCAGCTCGGGATACGTGCCGTACTCCACCACTTTCCCGTCGTCGATGACGGCCAGCTCGTCGGAGTCGCGCAGCGTCGAGAGCCGGTGGGCGATGGCCAGCGTGGTGCGGCCCCGCTGCAGCCGGGTCAGCGCCTCCTGGATGTTCCTCTCCGTCTCCGTGTCCATGGCGGCGGTGGCTTCGTCCAGGATCAGGACCTTGGGGTTCTGGATGATGGTCCGCGCGATGGAGACGCGCTGGCGCTCGCCGCCGGAAAGGTCCTGTCCGCCCGCGCCGACGCGCGTCTCATAGGCGTCCGGCAGCTTCATGATGAAGTCGTGGGCGCTGGCGGCCTTGGCCGCGGCCACTACCTCTTCCATGGTGGCGTCCGGACGGGCGTAGCGGATGTTGTCCGCCACGGTGCCCATGAACAGGAAGATGTCCTGGCTGACGACGCCGATGTTCCGCCGGATCTGGGACAGCTTCAGGTCCCGGATGTCCACGCCGTCCAGATACACCGCGCCCGCCTTGGCGTCGTAGAGCCGGGCGATGAGGCTGGCGATGGTGGTCTTGCCCGCGCCGGTCTTGCCGACGATGCCCAGCATGTGCCCCGCGGGCACGTGCAGGTCCAGCTTTTTGATCACCGGGCGGGCCGGCTCGTATTCGAACTCCAGCTCGCGGATGTCGATCTCGCCGCGCAGGTCTTCGATCTCCGCCGCGTCCGGCTTTTCCGTCACGTCCGGCTCGGTGTCGATGACCTCGAACACGCGCTGGGCCGAGTCCACGCACCGCGCCCACCAGTTGGAGACCCAGGACAGGAAGTCCAGCGGTCCCAGCAGCATGTCCATGTACACCACAAAGGTCAGCAGCTGGCCCACGGTCATCTGCTCCCGGATGACCATGACGCCGCCGAGTCCCAGCACCAGCGTGGTCACCGCGTAGATCATCAGGTTGATCAGGGGGTACGCCGTGCCCTCGGTGTTGCTCACCCGGACCTCCGCCCCCATGTACTTGCGGCTGGCGACGGCGAAGCGCTCGCTCTCCTCGTCCTCGCGGGAAAAGGCCTTGATGACGCGGGCGCCGTTGATGTTGTCGCTGACCATGTTGCTCATGTTGGCGTTCAGCACCCACCGGCGGTGGTGCAGCCGGTGCCACAGGCGGTCCATGACCTTGAACACCGCAAAGATCAGCGGCGTGGCCCCCACCACGACCAGCGTCAGCTTCCAGCTCATGACCAGCATGATGGCCAGAATGCCGATCAGCGTCAGCCCGTTGGTGATGACGTAGGGCAGGCCGTCCACGAAGAACCAATAGATGTTGTCCGCGTCACGGGTGACCCGCTCCATCAGGCTGCCCGTCTGTTTGCCCGTGTAGAAGCTGACGCCCAGCCGCTGCATGGCCTTGAAGATCTTCAGCTTGATGTCGTAAACGACCCACGGCATGATCCCCGCCAGCAGGTGCATGTACACGATGCGGAACAGCAGATTGAACAGCTTGATCCCGAAGATGGTCAGCACCACCAGCCCCAGGGCCGTCACAAGGCTTTGGACCGGCGCCGCGTTGTCCGCGTTCAGAACGTTGTCGTAGAGATACCCCGTGCTGATCTGCGGGGTCAGCACGCCGATCAGCGTGCTGATCAGGATGCCGCCGATGACCACCGCCACCTGTTTCTTATAGCCGCCGAAAAAGGCGAACAGGCGCCGGACCGTGGACTTTTTGTCCGAGCACTTCGGACAGACCTTCCTCTTCGGGTCCGGATAGCGCATGCCGCAGGTGGGACACACCGGCTCCTCGTGGAAGGTCTTGCGGACGGCGTCCAGCTCTTCGCCCTTTTTCACGGCGTTGAACGCCTTGGCGAAATCGTCGAAAAAGGCGTTCCGCGACAGCGTGTACCGGACCAGCGAGACCTCCTCGCCGTCCTTGACGCCCACCAGCCGTCCCGTGGCCACATAGCGTTCGCACTTCAGCTCGTCAAAGTCTTCCGCGGGCCACGTCCGGGACCCTTCGGCCCGCAGCACGGGCGTCCGCGCGCCGGTCGGGCGCGTCTTGCGGGAAAACAGCCGTTTTTCGCGGGCCTCGACCAGCGATTCGCTGCCCCAGACCAGATAGATCTCCTTTCGGTCGAAGGCGACCCAGGCGTCCGCAAAGTCCCCGTTCGGGTCCATGTCGCCCTTCACCCACCAGATCAGCTCCGCCGCGTCCGCGCCCGCTGCGCAGAGCAGCGCTTCCGCCCCGGCGGAGAGCCGTCGGTTCGTCTCCATTTTCTCTTCATCTCCTTCTCCTCGGGTTTAAAAAACGTAAAAAACGTCCCGGAGGCCCTGCGGGCGCTCCGGGACGACGATCCGTTGAAGACCTGTCTTCACGCAGCCCTTGTTCGGGCGCGCGCGATCCCGGAGGCGCAAAGATACACCAACCCTGCTGCCTGTGCCGCCGTGCGCAGAACACACACCGACTCCTCGGCCTCTGTGACGATCTCATGGTTCCTGAGCTTGGTCATTTCCCGCGCCTCCTTTCCTGAAAAGTTCCCGCTTTCCGGCGACCTCCGGAAAACGATGCTGGGGACAGTATACAACACTTTTTCCGCCTTGTCAAGCGGTCCGGTTCAATTCTTTCGCAATTCTTTCTCTTTTTTTCGGTTTGCCGCCGGAGTTCCTCATTCCTGGGGATAATCCGTCTTCGCCGGCGCGTATTTTCCCTTGGCCGCCGACTTGATGACGGTGCACCTGGCGACGGGATAGACCGTCTCCGGGCCCTCCGGCGCCTTGTCCAGCCGCACACGGATGCACTCCTTCAGCAAAAGCGCCTCGGTCACGGTGCCACGTCCGTCCGGCGTCTCCACGATGGAGTTGGCCGGCGGCACCCGGCGGTACAGGTCCTCGTAGGCGGCCTGTTCGTACTGCAGACAGCACATCAGGCGGCCGCAGGTGCCGGAGATCTTCACCGGGTTCAGGGACATGGACTGTTCCTTGGCCATCTTGATGGAGACGGGATGGAACTCGTTCAGGAACGAAGAACAGCAGAAGGGCCGGCCGCAGATGCTGAGCCCGCCCAGCATCTTCGCCTCGTCGCGCACGCCGATCTGGCGCAGCTCGATGCGCATGCGGAAGATCCCCGCCAGGTCCTTGACCAGCTCGCGGAAGTCCACCCGCCCGTCCGCCGTGAAGTAAAACAGCAGCTTGCTGCCGTCAAAGGCATACTCCACGTCCACCAGGTTCATCTCCAGCCCCCGGCGGGCGATGCACTCCTGGCAGACGCGCAGGGCCTCTTTCTCCTTGCGGCGGTTCTCCGCCGCCCGGGCCTTGTCCTCCGCCGACGCGATGCGCACCACCTTTTTCAGCGGCGACACGATCTCGTTGTCGGCCACCATGCGGTTCCCCGTGGCCACCTCGCCCAGCTCGACGCCGCGCGCCGTCTCCACCACCACGGCCTGTCCCGCCTCGACCTTGTTCCCGGCGGGATCGAAATAGTACACTTTTCCGCCCTCTTTGAAGCGGACCATGATCACTTCAGTCAAAACGATATCCTTTCCTGTCCCGGACGGTCCGTCCGTCCGGCGCTGTGTTCACGTTTCGTCGCCCCAGGCCGCGGTCCAGAGCCGCGCCGCGGCCCCGGCCAGCAGGTTGCCCGCGGAGATGTACACCGCGCTGTCCGCGCAGATCTCCCGCGCGGCGGCCGCGGCGGCAAAGGCCTGTGACGGCTCCAGCGGCGACTCCCGCCGGCCCGCCGCCGTCTC
>JAEERN010000046.1 GCA_016285815.1 Clostridiales bacterium | reverse complement strand
TTGGGGAGACACACCCGCTCGCCCAGCTCCATGAGCCCCTGGGTCAGATCGGCCGCGTCCGGCCCCGTGGGATAGACGCCGCGCAGGGCCTCTGTGATCCTTCGCCGAACGGAGGGCTGCATGACGTCGTCCGCCAGCGCGCCGAGCCGCGCGGCGACGCGCAGCACGTTCCCGTCCACCGCCGGCTCCGCCTCGCCGTAGGCGATGGAAGCGACGGCCCCCGCCGTATAATCGCCGATGCCGGGCAGACGGCGCAGCTCTTCCGCCCGCCGGGGCAGCTCGCCGCCGAAGTCCCGCGCCACGATCTCCGCGGCCTTTTTCAGGTTCCGCGCCCGGCTGTAGTATCCCAGCCCTTCCCAGAGCTTCATCAGCCGGTCGTCCTCCGCCGCGGCCAGCGCCCGGACGTCCGGAAACGCTTTCAAAAAACGCTCGTAGTATGGGATCACCGCCTCGATCCGGGTCTGCTGCAGCATGATCTCCGAGATCCAGACGTGATACGGCGTCGGATCGCTGCGCCACGGCATCTCGCGCCGGTCGGCCCGGTACCACGCCGTCAGCGGCCCGATCAGTTTTTTCAGCAGTTCGCGCAGCTCTTCCACGCCGCCTCCTCCTCTCCCGCCGCAGCCCGCCCGTTGAAAGGGAGCCCGGAGCCGCTCCGCCGCGCGCAGAGGGCGCGCGGGGAAAGCCTTTCAAGAAAGACCGGCCGGCTTTCCAAAAGCAGGATCGCCGGCCGGCCCGTTCACGCCCAATGGGAAACTCATTCGTAGTTGTGCGCCTGGTTCAGGACCATGTCCTTGATCTTCATCAGACGCGTGGTGTTGGCCCGGTCGTTTTCCGCCAGCTTCATGGAGATGATCTTGATGTTCTCCTTGGTCTGGGGGATCAGAACGTGCTCCAGCGCGTTGACGCGGCGGCGGGTCTTTTCGATCTCGGCCGCCAGCAGGCTGGCCGCCTTTTCCTTGGCCGCCAGCTCCAGCAGGTCGGACAGCAGGTCGCCGGCCTCGCGGACAGAGTCGTCCAGCTCGCTGGGCGTGTTGGCGAAGCCGTAGGGAAGGATGCCGCCGTCCTCGGCCAGACGCGTGTGGAAGGAATAGACGGGAACGTGGACGCTCATGATGTTTTTCTCCGTCATCTCCAGCGTAACGCTCTGCCGGGGCAGCATCAGCGCCTGATCCAACCCCTCCGGCGACATGGCCGCCGAGGCCGCGGTAAAGCTCCGATGGAGCGCCTCGACCTTTTTTTCCACGGCGATGCGAAGCTTCATGTTCTCCCGAACGATCTCGAGGAACTGCTTCATCAGCTCGTCGTTTTTGTCCTTCAGCAGCTTGTGCCCGCGCGTCGCCGTGACAAGGCGCGCCTTTTCGCGCTTGAGCTGCATCCGGGTCGGACTGATATGGGTGCCCGCCATAGAGGCCGGACCTCCTTTCCGGAAAGGGTGTCAGGACTTTTTGTAGTACTTTTCGATGAACTGGGGCTTGATCCGCTTCAGCTCCGAGCTGGGCAGGATCTCCAGCAGCCGCCAGCCCAGCTCCAGCGTCTCTTCGATGGAGCGGTTCTCGTCATAGCCCTGGTTGATATAGCGCTTGTCGAATTCGTCGGCGAACTTGGCATAGAGCTTGTCCATGTCGGTCAGGGCGGCCTCGCCCAGAATGGTCATCAGCTCCTTGGCCTCGATGCCGCGGGCGTAACAGGCGATGATCTGGTTCATCTGGTTGGCGTGGTCCTCGCGGGTCCGGCCTTCGCCGATGCCCTTGTCCTTCAGACGGGACAGGCTGGGCAGCACGTCCACCGGCGGCAGGATGTTCTTGCGGTACAGCTCGCGGGAGAGGATGATCTGCCCCTCGGTGATGTACCCCGTCAGGTCGGGGATCGGGTGGGTCTTGTCATCCTCCGGCATGGTCAGGATCGGGATCATGGTGATCGAGCCTTCGCTGCCGAGCCGACGGCCGGCCCGCTCGTACATGGTGGCAAGGTCAGTGTAGAGATAGCCCGGATAGCCGCGGCGGCCCGGCACCTCTTTGCGGGCGGCGGAGACCTCGCGCAGGGCCTCGGCGTAGTTGGTGATGTCCGTCATGATGACGAGGACGTGCATGCCCTTTTCAAAGGCCAGATACTCCGCGGCGGTCAGCGCCATGCGCGGGGTCGCGATGCGTTCGACGGCGGGGTCGTTGGCCAGGTTGATGAACAGCACCGTCCGGTTGATGGCACCGGTGCGCTTGAAGTCGCTGATGAAGAAGTCCGCCTCTTCAAAGGTGATGCCGATGGCGGCGAAGACCACGGCGAACTTGGCGTCGCTGTTCAGCACCTTGGCCTGACGGGCGATCTGAGCCGCCAGATTGGCGTGCGGCAGACCGCTGCCGGAAAAGATGGGAAGCTTCTGGCCGCGGACCAGCGTGTTCAGTCCGTCGATGCTGGAAACGCCCGTCTGGATGAACTCGGACGGATAGTTCCTCGCCGCCGGGTTCATGGGCAGGCCGTTGATGTCGAGATACTTTTCCGCCAGCAGCTCGGGGCCGCCGTCCGCCGGATGCCCCATGCCGTTGAACACGCGGCCGAGCATATCCTCCGCCACGGCAAGCTCCTGTCCGTGGCCCAGGAAACGGACCTTGGACTCGGCCAGGTTGATGCCGGCCGAGCTCTCGAAGAGCTGGACCAGCGCGTTGGTGCCGTTGACCTCCAGCACCTTGCAGCGCCGGATCTCACCGTTCTGGAGCTGGATCTCGGCCAGCTCGTTGTAGGCCGCTCCGTGGACGTCCCGGACGAGCATCAGAGGACCGGCCACTTCGCTGATCGTTTTATACTCTTTGATCATAGTCAATTCTGCTCCTCCGCAGCTTTGATAAGGTCGTTGATCTCGGCCTTCAGGTCTTTCTCGATCTCATCGTAGACGTCCTTGAAGCCCGCCTCTTCCGTCTCTTTGGCGCGGCCGATGGCCTCGCGGGCGGACATGGCGAAGACGCGCTCCGGCTTGGCGCCCGCCTGGATGGCGCGCAGGCTCTCGTTGTGGCAGGTGCGGATCAGCGCGAGCAGACGGAACTGACGCTCCGGCGAGGTATAGCTGTCCAGCTCGGAGAAGGCGTTCTGCTGCAGGAAATCCTCGCGGATGCTGCGGGCCGTCTCCATGGTCAGCCGGTCCTCCGGGGAAAGCGCGTCGATACCGACCAGACGGACGATCTCGTTCAGCTCGTTCTCCTGCTGCAGGACGGCCATGGCCCAGTCGCGGTTCTCGCGGAAGGCCCGGTTCACCGTGTCGTTGAACCAGGGCATGACCCGGTCCAGATACAGCGAATAGCTGTTCAGCCAGTTGATGGCCGGGAAGTGGCGGCGATAGGCCAGCGTGTCGTCCAGGCCCCAGAAGACCTTGACGATGCGCAGCGTGGCCTGAGAGACCGGCTCGGAGATGTCGCCGCCCTGCGGCGAAACGGCGCCGATGGCCGACAGAGACGCCTCGCGCCCCTGGGACCCCAGCGTGACCACGCGGCCGGCGCGCTCGTAGAACTGCGCCAGACGGGACGTCAGATACGCCGGATACCCCTCTTCGCCCGGCATCTCCTCCAGACGGCCGGACATCTCGCGCAGGGCCTCGGCCCAGCGCGAGGTGGAGTCGGCGATGATGGCCACGTCGTAGCCCATGTCGCGGAAGTATTCTCCGATGGTGATGCCCGTGTAGATCGAAGCCTCGCGGGCGGCCACCGGCATGTCCGAGGTGTTGGCGATCAGCACCGTACGCTTCATCAGGCTCTCGCCGGAGCGCGGATCCTTCAGCTCAGGGAACTCCCGCAGAACGTCGGTCATCTCGTTGCCGCGCTCGCCGCAGCCGATGTAGATGACGATGTCCACGTCGCTCCACTTGGCCAGCTGGTGCTGGACGACGGTCTTGCCGCTGCCGAAGGGGCCGGGGATGGCCGCCGCGCCGCCCTTGGCGATGGGGAACATGGTGTCGATGGTGCGCTGGCCGGTGATCAGCGGTTTGCTGGGCGGCAGCTTCTCGCGGTACGGTCTGCCCTTCCGGACCGGCCAGGTGGAAAGCATGGGAAGCTCGGTCTCCGTCCCGTCCTCGCGGCGGACGACAGCCACCGTCTCCGTGATGGTGAATTCGCCCTCGCGGATGGAGGTCACCGTGCCGGAGACGCCGACCGGGACCAGGATGCGGTGCTCGACGATGACCGTCTCGCGGACCGTGCCCAGAACGTCGCCCGGTTCAACGGCGTCGCCGACGGAAACACAGGGCGCGAAGGCCCACTTCTTCTCGCGGTCCAGACTCGGAACGTCCACGCCGCGGCGGATGGTGTCGCCGGTGAGCTTCCGCAGAAGCTCCAGCGGCCGCTGGATGCCGTCAAAGATCTGCTCCAGCATGCCGGGGGCAAGCTCCACGGAAAGCGGCGCCCCCGTGGAAACGACTTCCGCTCCGGGCGCGAGCCCGGAGGTCTCTTCGTAAACCTGGATCGAGGCCTTGTCGCCGCGCATCTCGATGATCTCGCCGATCAGCCGGTCCGGGCCGACTCGGACGACGTCGTACATATTGGCGCCGGCAAGCCCCTCCGCCACGACCAGCGGTCCGGAAACTTTGACTACCCTGCCGTTTTCCATTTCGGTACCCACTTTCCTGTTCAGTATTGTCCGTTACGCTTCCCGGATGGTGCCGCTGATGATGTCGGCGCCCACCGCGCGCTCGATGCTGCTCTTGACGCGCTGCTTGCCGATCCCCAGCGAGCCTTCGCGCCCCGGGATCGGGATCAGCGCCGGAACCAGTCTGTCGCGGCAGAGGGCGATCTCCTCTTCCGCACAGGCCGCAGCCTGTTCCGTGATATAGATGATGGCGGTCTCTCCATCCCCCATGAGCCGTTTGAGAACGGCCCGGACCTCATCCGCGCCGCTGGCGGGACAAACGTCCAGCCCAACGGCCTTGAAGCCGAGAATGGAATCGTAATCGCCGACCACTGCGATCTTCATGGTGGTAAAGCCTCCCGTCTTCGGCCGCTCAAAGGCCGATGCGCCGCTCGATCTCCGCCCGGTCCGCGCCGGAAAGCTTGGCCGAGATGACCTTGCGGATGGTGCTCTGCTCGGTCTCGCGCCGGCGGATGTAGGAGATCAGCACCGGCGCGCCCATGCCGAGGTATTTGACGTCCCGGAAAAAGTCCCCGTCCGCCCGGTCCAGCAGCCGTTCGAACGCCGTGAGCGGTTCACCGGCCCCGCGGGCGCGGATCCCCTCTTCCGCGGCGGACGCCAGGCCCGTGCGGGCGAAGCACTCGGCTCCTCCCGCCGCGACGGAGGCGACCACCGCCGTTTTGGCGACGGAGCCCTGCTCGTTCACCGCCAGCTCGGCCAGCTTTTCGGCGTTGGAAACGCCCTTGAGACGGACCGCCGTCCGCAGGTTGGCCTTGTCCGCGCAGAACGCCGCATAGTCCTTCAGAAAGCGCGAGCCCGACGCGGCCGCGTGGCCGCTCATGAGCCGGAACATGGCGTTGTCCAGCACAAAGTCGCACCGCTGTCCGTCGCCGACGGAGGTCAGGATCTCTCCCGCCTCGGCCGCGGCCTTCCGCCAGATCTCGCCCAGCCGCTCGGTCTTGCCGGAGAGAACGGCATCCTTCAGCTCGGCGGCGCGGAACACGCCCCCTGACAGCAGGTTGGGATCGGGATCCCGGCCGGCCCGCTCGGACTTCAGAACGGTCTTGAGGTTGTGCGCGTCGATGCGGACACGGAAGAAGTCGGTGAGGTCCTTGCTCTCCGAAAGCTCTTCACAGAGGGCGTAAAGCTCCTCCGCCGCGCGGTCCAGCATCCTGGAAAGGGTATAGATCCCCTGCGTCCCATCCAGCGGCGCGCCGGCGGGCGGCGCATAGCCGCACTCGGACACGACGCGGTACGCGGCGGCAACGTCCTCCGCGTCGATGAGACGCGTCAGCTTTTCCGGCGTCAGCAGCGTGTTCTCCAGACCCCGGACCCGGCCCGACGCGACCAGATATAAGGATTCATTCGGTTCCAGTGTGATCATCAGAACAGCATCCTCGCAACGAGATCGGTGAGTTCGTTTCGTTTCTGATCGACGATGGCGCTGATGCTGCAGTTGGTCTCCACGTTGCCCGCGCAGAGCACAAAGCCGCCGTCCATCTCCCTCGTCTCCCGGGCCAGCTTCAGCTGCCCCACGCGCCCCTCGGCCTTGAGGGCCGCGTTGATGTCCGCCACCAGCGTCTTGCCGAAGGCCTCGCGGTCGCGGGCGTTGAAGATCACCGTCTCGTTCCCCTCGGACACGGCGCCGACGGCCGTCCGGACCAGGAACATGCGGTAGTCCTCTTCGTTCATGCGGCAGAGCTTGAGCCGGGCCTTTTCGAAGACGCGGTCGATCATGCTGTGCTTGACGGCGAGCATGGCCTTTCTGGCCTCCAGCGCGTTGCTGCCGTCCGCCCGCTGGGCGTCGGCCACGCACTGGGCCGCCGTCTCGTCCAGCAGCTTTTTCGCATCGGCCTCCGCCTTTGCCGCATACTCCGCGCGGATCACGAGGGCCTTTTCTTCGGCCTCTGACACGCGCGCGGCCGCATCCGACGAGGCCTCCTCGCCGAGTTTGCTGATAAGAAGGTCGATTCCGTTCATTTCTGCGTCTCCCCGGCGGTCAGCCGACGCTGATGCCGTTGACGAGCAGGAAGGAGATCAGCAGCGCGAAGACCGCATAGGTCTCGACGAGGCCCGCGAAGATCATGCCCTTGGTGGCCTCTTCGGGGTGCTTGGAAACGATCTGCAGAGACGAGGCCGAGACCTTCGCCTGATGGATGGCGGAGACATAGCCGCCGATGGTGATCGGAAGCGCCGCGCAGAACAGCGAAACGCCCTGTCCCACGGTCACGGGCACCAGCCCGCCGAAGATGCCGACCTTGGACATGATCAGGAAGGCGATGATCAGACCGTAGATGCCCTGCGTGCCCGGAAGGGCCTGCAGGATCAGGCAGCGGACGAACTTGCTGGGGTCTTCGGCGACGATGCCGGCAGACATCTGACCGACGATGCCGACGCCCTTGGCGGAACCGATGCCGGCAAAGGCGATGGCCATCGCCGCCCCGGCCAGCGCGATGTTGGTCCCAGTGAAGATCTGCGCGAGAAAATCCGAGAATGTCATACTTTTAGTCCTCCTTGACTATATCGACGTATTTGGTCTGCAGGGTCAGTGGTTTGAAGGTCCTGCCGCCTCCCTCGTAAAACCTGCCGAAGTACTCTATGTACTGAAGCCTGCTCGTGTGGACGTAGGTCCCCAGCAGGTTGAGGGCGAGATTGAACACGTGGCCGACGATGAAGACCACGATGAAGAGGATGGTGCCGCCCACGGTGAACCCGTTCAGCGAGCCCATGATGTTGACCACCTGCGCCACGACGGCCGTCGAAAGGCACAGGGCCAGAAGTCTCGAATAGGACAGGACGTCCGAGAAGATGCCGGTGATGTTGTAGACCGCCAAAAACGCGCCGGTGAACTTGGACAGGCCCTTTTTGCCCAGGGTCCCGCCGATCATGACGCCCAGCAGTCCGATCCCGGCCACGATCAGGCCGGCCTTTTTGTTCAGGAACAGCACGCCGATGCCGGCGAACAGCACGTACCACGCGAAGATGCCGAAGATGGCCCCGGCGATGTCGCGGCGCTTGATGCGCCGAAGCGCGTCGAGGAACATGGCCGTCATGACCTGGATCCCGCCGATGACGTAGGACAGGACCATCATCTTGATGGGTTCGGAGATCGGATCGATCAGCGCGGGCATGACGAAGGTCTTGTGGAACACGCCCTCGGCGATGACCGAGGCGGCGTTCCCGAACCAGCTTCCGAACACCGCGCCCCAGATGGCCGTGGAGATGCCGCCGAACAGGAACATGGTGAGCATGTTCTTCATGGAGCCGGAGGGCTTGGCCTTTTTCAGATAGAAGAAGCATCCCAGCGCCAGCAGGATCCCGTAGGCCGCGTCCGACAGCATGAGGCCGAAGCACAGGAAATAGAAGAACGCCATGGTGGGGTTGGGATCGATCAGCGAGTTGTAGGCCGGCATGCCGTACATGGAAGTGATCTCGTTGTACGGGCTGACGATCCGGTTGTTGTCCAGCCGGACAGGAACGTCGTCCGTCTCCCCGGGATCCGAGAAGGACCAGGCGCAGCCCATGCGCTCGAACAGCGCCTGGGCCGACTTGACCGAGGCCTCGGGCAGCCAACCCTCGAGATAGAACACGTTCTCCGTCCGGGCGATGCCGCTTCGGACCTGTTCGCGCCGGGCTTCGTTGGTCAGCGCGTCGTACGCGCGCTCCAAAAGAGCGGTGTTGGGGCCGTGCGCCGCCAGCTGCTCCTCCACGGCCTTTTTCTCCGCTTCCTTTTCGGCGATCTCCGTCCGGAGCCGCCCGATATTGTCCGCGGCCGTTCCCGGGCCGCCCTTGAAGTTCTGTTCCGCAAAGCCCCGCTCGCGCAGGACCTTCACGGCCGCGTCGCTCTCGCTCCGCGCCGTCACGGCGCAGAGATACTGGACCTGCTTGTCCGCGCCGACCCGCTCCAGCTCCGCCGTCGGGGCGTCCTGACGGACCTCCGCCTGCAGGGCGGGAACGTCAACATAGCTCGGGACCGTGCCCCGGATCACGCGGAAGCTTCGCCCGCCGGTGAGCTCCAGCGGCACGTCCATGCCCCGCCACGGCTCCAGCGCCGCGGCGTCGCCCTCCAGCGAGCGGATCCCGGCCGCCAGCTCTTCCGCCTGTTCCGACAGGGCCAGCACCGTCTCCGCCTCGCGTTTGGCCGAGGCGGCGGTCCGCTCGTCGAACAGCACGAACTCGTGCACCTCCGGCTTGGGGGCGAACATGGGTTTTTTCTGATGCGCGTACCGGTCCAGCACGGCCAGCGCCGCCTCGATCCGCGCCCGATCCGCCAGGACGGCGGCCTCGGCGCTGTCGTCCCGCCGCATGGCGCCGCTTTCGATCAGTCCGGCCACCGCGCCGTCCGGCGCGATGTCGTTGATCTCGATACAGCCGAGACGCATCATCTCGGCCACGACCTGCCTGCGGTCGCTGTTGGCGCCCGCAAGGGTCAGCTTTTTCATCGCCGCTATCGACATCGCTTATCCTCTTACGATCTGATCACAGACGGCCTGCGCGGCCTCTTCGACGTGCTCTCCGGCCACGCTGCGGCAGCGCTCTGCCTCCACCTTCGCGGCGAGCAGCGCTTTTTCCGTCCGCTGGGCGATCAGCGCCTGCGCCTCGGCCTTGGACGCCTCCGCCCGGCGCGCCGCCTCCGCCAGGATCCGATCGTAGTCGGCCCGGCCGTCGGCCTCAGCCTTTTCCAGGATCGCGGCCGCCTTCGCGGCGGCGGCGTTTTTTTCAGCGTCCGCCGCGGATTCGGCCGCAACGATCCGTTCGATATCGTTCAGCGCCATCGACGTGACCTCCCGTTAAGCCATAATTCCCAATGTGTTTATTATAGCAAACCACCGCCCTCTCTGTCAACAAGCCGGGCGCCCTTTTTTCACAAAAAAAATCGTGCCGCCGTTCCCGCGGCCGCAAGTCTTGAAAAACGGATCCCGCTGTGCTATAATGGAAAAAACTGTGTGCCTTTTTCTCGAACGGGTCACACGAAGAGCAAACGGAGACGACTATGCCGATCCACGAACAGACCGAGATCCGGGACGTTTCTCTGGCCCCCTCCGGGCGCGACAAGATCGCCTGGGTCGTGCCGGGGATGCCCGTGCTGCGCGCCGTCGAGCGGCGTTTTGCCGCCGAAAAGCCCTTCGCCGGGCTTCGGGCGGCCATTTCCATCCATCTGGAGGCCAAGACGGCGTATTTCGCCCACGTGCTGCGTGCCGGCGGCGCCGAGGTCTCCGTCACCGGCTGCAATCCCCTCTCCACGCAGGACGACGTGGCCGCCGCGCT
The DNA here is from genome assembly GCA_016285815.1 of Clostridiales bacterium. Lineage (GTDB taxonomy): Bacteria > Bacillota > Clostridia > Oscillospirales > QAMX01 > SIG499. Next base: position 1,255 of record JAEERN010000046.1, on the reverse strand, counting down.
GGCGGCGGAGGGGTTCTGCGTCAACGCCGTCCACGGCGCCGACCCGGCGACCTATACGCACCACCTCGAGCGCACCCTCGCCTGCCGCCCCCACTTTCTGGTGGACGACGGCGGTGACCTGCTGAACATCCTGCACACCACCCACCCGGAGTACGGCGAATGCCTGCTGGGCGGCTGTGAAGAGACCACCACCGGCGTCATCCGCATGCGGGCCCGGGCCGCCGCGGGACAGCTGAACTTTCCCATGATCGCCGTCAACGACGCCAAGAGCAAGCACTTCTTCGACAACCGCTACGGCACCGCCCAAAGCGTGTGGGACGCCATCCTGCACACCACCAATCTGATGGTCACCGGCAAGACCGTGGTCGTGGCGGGATACGGCTGGTGCGGCAAGGGCGTGGCCAAGACCGCCCGCGCCATGGGCGCCAGCGTCATCGTCACCGAGGTGGACCCCCACGCCGCGCTGGAGGCGCTGATGGACGGGAACCGCGTCATGCCCATGGACGAGGCCGCCCCGCTGGGCGACCTGTTCGTCACCGTCACCGGCTGCCGGGACGTCGTCACCGCCCGGCACTTCGCGGTCATGAAGGACAACGCCATCCTGTGCAACGCGGGCCACTTCGACGTGGAGGTCAGCGTCTCGGACCTGACCGCCGCCGCCGTCCGCGTTTTCGACCGAAAGCCCAACATCCGCGGCTACGTCATGGCCGACGGGCGCACGCTGAACCTGCTGGGCGAGGGGCGGCTGGTCAATCTGGCCGCCGGCAACGGCCACCCCGCCGAGATCATGGACATGAGCTTTTCGCTTCAGGCCCTCTGCTGTGAATACGTCGCGCGGCACGCCGACCTGCTGGCCCCCCGGGCCGTCACGGACGTGCCCGAAGAGCTGGACCGGGCCGTGGCACGGATCAAGCTGGCCGAGACTGGCGTCGCCATCGACGAGCTGACGCCCGAACAGCGGCGCTATCTGACCTCATGGTGACGGTGCCGCCGCGCCGCCGTGCGCTTCGCGGTCTGATCCTCTGTCTGGCCGTCTGCGCCGTCCTGGCCGCTCTGTGCGGGCTGACGATCCTCGCCCTGCGCGACGATCTCGGCACCACAGAGTACCGGCTGGCGTACGGCGACCTGCCCGACGGGCTGGACGGGTTCCGCATCGCCCTCATCGCCGACCTGCACAGCGAGTATTTCGGCGACGGTCAGCGCGTCCTGCTGGACGCCGTGGACGAGGCGCGTCCGGACGTCGTCGTCCTCTGCG
>JAEERN010000045.1 GCA_016285815.1 Clostridiales bacterium | reverse complement strand
GAGGCCCTCTGCGACGCGTTCTGCGCCGAGCTGGCCGCGGCCGCGGGCCGGCCGGTCCGGCCCCGCTTCAGCCCGGGGTACGGCGATCTGCCGCTGGCGTTCCAGCGGGACGTGTTCGCCGCGCTGGAGTGCGGCAAACGGATCGGGCTGGGGCTGAACGACAGCCTGCTGATGTCGCCTTCCAAATCTGTGACGGCCTTCGTCGGGATCGAGTCCAGCGGGGCCGGAGAAGAGACCATCCTTTCCGCGCGCCCGTGAGCGACGGGCGCGCGTCGTTTTCCGAGGTGTATCCATGACCTTTTCCGAATTACTCAAAGACCGCATCGTGCTTCTGGACGGGGGCACGGGCACCGCGCTGCAGGAGCTGGGCCTCGCCCCAGGCGAGGCGCCGGAGCGGTGGAACCTGACGCGGCCGGAGGCCGTCCGGGCGCTGCATCGGGCGTATTTCGACGCGGGCAGCAACGTGGTCTGCACCAACACCTTCGGCGCCAATCCGCTGAAGTTCTCCGACGCCGAGCTGGAAGAGACCGTCCGGGCCGCGCTGGCCCTCGTCCGCGAGGCCCGGGCGCAGAGCGCGGGCGGACAGGAAAAGTTCGCCGCGCTGGACGTGGGCCCGCTGGGGCGGCTGCTCAAGCCGCTGGGAGATCTGGATTTCGAGGACGCGGTCCGAGCCTTTGCCCGCACGGTGGAGCTGGGCGCCCGGTACGGCGCGGATCTGATTCTCATCGAGACCATGAACGACAGCTATGAGACCAAGGCGGCGCTGCTGGCCGCCAAGGAGACCTGCGATCTGCCGGTGCTGGTCGCCAACGCCTACGGCGAGGACGGAAAGCTGATGACGGGCGCCTCCCCGGCGGCCATGGTCGCCCTTCTGGAGGGCCTGGGGGCCGACGCCGTGGGCGCCAACTGCTCGCTGGGCCCGGCCCAGCTGCGCGGCGTGGTCCGCGAGCTGCTCGAGACCGCCTCGGTCCCCGTCCTGCTCAAGCCCAACGCGGGCCTGCCCCGGGTCGTCGGGGGCCGGACCGTTTTCGACGTGGAGGCCGGGGCGTTTTCCGACGAGGTCGCCGCGCTGGTGCGTCAGGGCGTCCGTCTGGCGGGGGGGTGCTGCGGCACCACGCCGGCGTTCATCCGGGCGCTGAGAGACAAGCTGGACGGGGCGGTCCCGGTCCCGCTCTCGGACAAGGGGCGGACGGTGGTCTCGTCCTGCACGCACGCCGTGGTCTTCGGCGGCGCGCCGGTGATCATCGGCGAGCGGATCAACCCCACGGGGAAGAAGCGGCTGCAACAGGCCCTGCGCGAGGGAGACATGGACTATCTGCTGGCCGAGGGAGTCGAACAGCAGGAGCGCGGCGCCCATATCCTGGACGTCAACGTGGGCCTGCCCGGTCTGGACGAGCCCGCGCTGCTGCGGCGGGCCGTCTGCGAGCTGCAGGCGGTGACGGATCTGCCGCTTCAGATCGACACGGCCGACCCCGCGGCCATGGAGGCCGCGCTTCGCCGCTTCAACGGCAAGGCCATGGTCAACTCGGTCAACGGCAAACGGGAGAGCATGGACGCGGTCTTCCCGCTGGTCAAAAAGTACGGCGGCGTCGCGGTGGCGCTGACCCTCGACGAGTCCGGCATCCCCGGCACGGCGGAGGGGCGCTTCCGCATCGCGGAAAAGATCCTGGCCGCGGCGCGGGAATACGGCCTCGGTCCCAAGGACCTGGTCTTCGACACGCTGGCCATGACCGTCAGCGCGGACGTCCGCGCCGCGGGGACGACGCTGGAGGCCCTGCGGCGGATCCGGCGGGAGCTGGGCTGTCACACGTCTCTGGGGGTCTCCAACATCTCCTTCGGCCTGCCGGAGCGGGACGCGGTCAACAGCACCTTTTTCGCCATGGCGCTGGAAAACGGCCTGTCCGCGGCGATCCTGAACCCCTATTCCGCGGCCATGCGCCGGACGTGGTTCGCCTATCGGGCCCTGAAGGGGCAGGACGCGAACTGTTCGGCCTATATCGAGGCAGCGAGATCCTTCGCCCCGGATCCCCCCGCCCGGCCGCGGCCGGAGCCGGGGCCGGGCGAAACGCCGGCCGAGGTCTTCGGTTCAGAGCTGCAGCGGGCCGTCGTCAAGGGGTTCCAGGAGCGGGCCGGCGAGCTGGCGCGGGAGCTTTTGAAGACCACGCCGCCCATGACGGTGGTGAATCGGGAGATCATCCCGGCGCTGAACGCCGTCGGCGAGGGGTTCGAGAACAAGACAGTCTATCTGCCCCAGCTTCTGATGAGCGCCGAGGCGGCGCAGCGCGCCTTCGCCGCGGTGAAGGAGGCCTTCTCCGGCGGCGAGAAGCCGGCCGGGCGGGGGACCTTCGTCATCGCCACGGTGCGGGGCGATATCCACGACATCGGCAAGAACATCGTGCGGCTGCTGCTGGAGAACTACGGCTTCGACGTGGTGGATCTGGGACGGGACGTGCCGCCCGAGACCGTGACCGACAAGGTGGTCGAGCTCCACGCGCCGCTGGCGGGACTCAGCGCTCTGATGACCACCACGGTCCCCGCCATGGAAGAGACCATCCGCCAGCTCAAGGCCCGGGCCCCGTGGTGCCGGGTGGTGGTGGGCGGCGCGGTGCTGACCCAGGAGTACGCCGACCGCATCGGCGCGGACAAGTACGCCCGGGACGCCATGGAAACGGTGCGCTACGCAGAAAGCGTCGCGGACGGGACGGCCGGCGGGCGCTGACCGCAGCGGCGGCAAGAGAAAAAACGGACAGACGGAACGATCCGTCTGTCCGTTTTTGAGCGGAGGGAAGCCGCGCCGTCCCGGCGCGGCCGGGCTTTTCAGTCGGCCAGCTTTTCCAGCTCGTCCACCAGCTCGCCGAACAGGGCCAGAGCGGAGTTCACGGGCTCGGGCGAGCCCATGTCCACGCCGGCGATCTTCAGCAGGCTGATGGGGTCGGTGCTGCCGCCGCCGGAGAGGAACTTCTTATAGTCCGCCACGGCGGGCGCGCCCTCGGCCAGGATGCGGTTGGCGATGGCCACGGCGGCGGAGAAGCCGGTGGCGTACTGGAACACGTAATAGTTGTAGAAGAAGTGGGGGATGCGGGCCCACTCCAGCGAGATCCCCTCGTCCGACACCATGTCCGGCCCGAAGTAGAGCTTGTTCAGCGCCAGATACTTTTCGCAGAGGGCGTCGGCCGTCAGAGCCTCGCCGGCCTCGGACATGCGGCCCATCTCCCGCTCGAACTCCGCGAACATGGTCTGGCGGTAGATGGTGCCCTTGAACTGGTCCAGGAAGTGGTTGATGAGATAGGCGCGCTGTTTTTTGTCCTGGGTGCGGGCCAGCAGGTGGCGCATCAGCAGGACCTCGTTGCAGGTGGAGGCCACCTCAGCCACGAAGATGACGTAGTCGCTGGTGCAGACCGGCTGGTTCTCCGTGCTGAAATAGCTGTGCAGCGCGTGGCCCATCTCGTGGGCCAGCGTGAACTGCGAGTCCAGGTTGTCCTTGTGGTTCAGCAGCACGTAGGGGTGCGGGCGGCTGTTGCCGGAGGAATAGGCGCCGCCGCGCTTGCCGACGTTCTCGTAGACGTCGATCCACCGCTCGGCAAAGCCCCGGCGCAGCAGGGCGGTATAGTCCCCGCCCAGCACGGCCAGCGCCTCGAGCACGGTCTTTTTGGCGTCCTCGAAGGAGATGACCGCGTCGGCGTCGGCCACGATGGGGGTGTAGACGTCGTACATGTGCAGCTCGTCCAGCCCCAGCATCTTCTTCCGCAGGGCGACGTAGCGGTACATCTTGTCCAGATTGGCGTGGACAGCTTCGATCAGGTTGTCGTAGACGGAGACCGGGACCTCGGTGCGGTCCAGAGAGGCCGCCAGCGTGCCGGGATAGCGGCGGGCGTTGGCGTAAAAGCGAAGCTGCTTGAACTGGGCGTCCAGCGTGGCGGCGATGGTGTTGCGGAACTCGCCCAGACGGCCGTAGTACGTCTCGAAGACGGCCTTGCGGAAGGCGGGGTCCGGCGACTCCAGCAGGGGCACGAAGGTCCCGTTGGTCAGCGGATGCTCGACGCCGTCGGCGTCTGCCACGGAGGGGAACTTCATGTCCGCGTTGCGCAGCATGCCGCCGATGTTGTCCGGCGCGCGGGACAGCTCGCCCGCGGCGGCCAGCAGGGTCTCCTCGGCGGGCGAGAGGATGTGGGCCGCGCGGCGGCGGATCCGGTCCAGCGGGCGGCGGTAGACCGCCAGCGCGGGCTCTTCGGCGAAGAAGCGTTCCAGCGTCTCGTCGGGGATGGCCATGATCTCGGCGTCGGCATAGGCGCCGGCGCTGGAGAGCGCCACCAGCGTGCCGGAGGCCTTGCTGCGAAAGTCCTGATAGACGCCGTTGCCGGTGTCCTCGTCGCTCTTGCAGCTGGCATAGCCGTAGAACGGGCTGAGGCGGAGCTCCAGCTCGTCGTCCAGCCGGAAAAAGGCGAGAAGGTCGGCGGCGCTGCGGCCGAGGGTGCCCTTCAGCGCGGCGATCCGCGCGGGATAGGTCTTCAGCGCCTCGTACTCGGCCAGCCAGGCCGCGTCGTCGGCAAACATATCGCCGAGGTTCCAGGTGAATTCCGCGGGGACCTCGTCCCGGCGGAGAAGGGGTTTGTTTTCGGGCATGGTCTGCTCTTCCTTTCCTGACGGTGCTTTCCTGTGCTCTATTATACCACGCGCCGGTCCGTTTGCAAAGGGGGAGGCCGCGCGCGGCGGGGCAAAAGTTTTCGCGCCGGCCGTTGACAGGGCTGTCCGGAAAAGGTATAATGGGACCCGGTCCCCGGAAAGGGGAAAAGGAGGGCGCGCGATGAAATGGATGATCGCGTCGGACGTTCACGGTTCGGCGCTCTGGTGCGAACGGATGCTGGCCGCGGCGGAGGCCGCCGGCGCCCGGCGGGTGCTGCTGCTGGGCGATCTGCTGTACCACGGCCCGCGGAACGACCTGCCGGAGGGGTACGACCCCAGGGCGGTCGCCGCCCTGCTGAACCGGTGGGCGGACCGGATCCTGTGCGTGCGGGGCAACTGCGACGCCGAGGTGGATCAGATGGTGCTGGATTTTCCCATCCGGTCGGACTATGCCGCGCTGGATCTGGGCGGCCGGCTGCTGTACGCGACACACGGCCATCTGTGCGGACCGGACGATCTGCCGCCCCTGCGGCCGGGAGACGTGTTCCTGTTCGGCCACACCCACGTTCCCTTCGACGAGACGCGCGGCGGCGTGCGCTGCCTGAATCCCGGCTCCGTGGCGCTGCCCAAGGGCGGCTCGGACCGCGGCGTCCTGTTTTTGGAAAACGGCGTCTTCACGCGGCAGAGCCTCTGACCACGGCAAAAAAAGCAAAGCCCCGACAAAAAAAGCCTCCGGACGCGTCCGGAGGCTTTTTAAGGCGGATATGCTTTACAGTTACAGCCGCTGCCGGAAAGCGGATCTGCTTTCCGGGTGCGCGGTCACATACCGTTCCGGTCGTCGTTGACGGTGACGGCCCAGAGGTCCGCGTCCTCGGCGAAGAGCTTCAGCACGGCGCGGTC
>JAEERN010000044.1 GCA_016285815.1 Clostridiales bacterium | reverse complement strand
GGCGGCGGTCCTGGCCGGCGGGATGGCGGTCCGGGCGCGGACCGGGCGGATCTGCGCCGAGGCAGAGACCCTGCGGGGGCGCACCGAGGCCGAGGAGGACCGGGACGGGGCGGAGGAGCTCTGCGCCCTTCTGGCGCGCGAGAGAGCGTTTCTCGAGCTGTTCTACGAGCACGGGCTCGTGCGGCGCATCGAAGAAGAGGCCGCGGCCCTGCGGGCGGCGGCCCGGGAGGGCCAGCGGACGGAGCGCCTCTGCCGCGCGGCCTCTCTGAGGGCCCTGCTGGAGGGACTGGCGGCCTGCGACCGGCTGACGCCGGAAAACGTGTTTTAGTCGGTCTTGTCTTCGGGGGCCGGCGGGGCGGCAGGTCCGGCCCCGTCGGTCTTTCCCGTGAGCTTGTTCAGTTCCTCGTAAAAGGTGTTCAGGTCCTTGAACTGGCGATAGACGCTGGCAAAGCGAACGTAGGCCACTTCGTCCAGCGCGCGCAGCCGCTCCATGACCATCTCGCCGATCTGGTCGGCCCGGACCTCGCGCTCCATCCCGTTGCGGAGCGAAAGCTCGACGTCGTCCGCCAGACGCTCCATATCGCCGGCGGAGACCGGCCGCTTTTGACAGGCCTTGGCCACGCCGTCCAGGATCTTGGCGCGGTCGAAGGACTCGCGGCGGCCGTCTTTTTTCACGACCAGAAGGGGAAAGCTCTCCAGCTGTTCATAGGTGGTAAAGCGCTTGCCGCAGGAGATGCACTCCCGCCGGCGGCGGATGCTGACGTTGTCCTCGGTGGGACGCGAATCGATGACTTTGCTGTCGATATATCCGCAAAAGGGGCATTTCATGGTAGACTTTTCGCCTCCCTGTCCATGACTGCGGGGGTCCTGCGCAAAGACCTGTGCGCTTTGAGGGACAAACCACCGCATTCTCTATTATACCCCCGCGGCGGAACGGTGTCAAGAATCCTTCTTGACATTTGCGCCGAACCGTGTATAATATAAGGCGAATCAAAAAATGACGGCGCGGTGCGGCAAACCCTGTCCGGACCCTCCGCCCGGGGGATAAAACGAAATGAATCTGACCATCCGAAAACTGACGGCGGCGCTGTTGATCGGCGCGGCTTTGACCGGACTTGCCGCCTGCGGCGGAGAGCCGCAGGAGAGCGGGTCCACCGCGGCGTCCACCGCTTCGGGCGCGCAGACCACGGTCCCGTCCGGCGGCGAGTCCGCCGACAGGACCGAACCCTCTTCGGCGCAGACCGGCTTCACCTCAGTCAGCTACGCCACCGTGCCGCTGACCCAGCGGCCCTCTTCCGGCAGCCAGAGCGGCTCTTCCTCCGACACGCGCGCCACCACGGCGGACACCACGGAGAGCGCGCCGCCCCCGTCCACCGACACCCAGCGCACGGACGCCTATCGCATCCCGGCCTCGCTGGCCCTCAGCGTGCCGCCCCCGTCCACCGACACTCTGGGGTATTCGGAGAGCATGCTGTTCGCCTGGTACAACGACGCGGTCTTCGTCGGCGATTCGATCTCGCTGGGCTGGCGGAATTACGTCATGGGCAAGCGCGCCAGCCAGCCGGAGTATCTGGGCCGGGCCCAGTTCCTCGTCTCCGGCAGTCTGGGCGCGGAGAGCGCCCTGTGGGACATCAGCTCCGAGTCCGTCCATCCGACGTGGCAGGGCGAGCAGATGCAGCTTTGGAACTCCATCCCCCTGACCGGGGCGAAAAAGGTGTTCATCATGTTCGGCCTCAACGACGTGGGCCGGTATTCCGATCTGGATTACGGCATCCAGATGGCGGTCCGGAACTATCGGGACCTGACCGACAAGATCAAAGAAAACGCGCCCGACGTCGAGTTCACCATCATCAGCGCCACCTATGTGCTGGAGGGCGGCGAAAAGGGCAAGGTCACCAGCGAGAACCTGAGAAAGCTCAACGAGGCCCTGATCGGCTTCTGCGCGGAAAAAGGCTATACGTTCCTGAACTTTGCCGACGCGCTGGCCGATGAAAAGGGGAATCTGGCCGCCGAGTACTGCTCGGACGGATACGTGCATCAGACCAACGCCGCTTACGACGTGTGGACGGCCCTGCTCATGGGCTACGCCGCCGGGGCGCTGAACGGAAACTACTGAAAAAGAACGGAGGGACGAGACCTGTGAAACGAACCATTCGCATCGCGGCGCTGGCGCTGGCGCTGGTGCTGGCGCTGGGCGCGCTGGCCGCCTGCGGCGGAGAGACCAGAGACGTGGACGTGGCGGCGGTGGCCGCCGATCTGACCGAAAAGGTCGAATTTCCCGAGATGCTGACCCTGACTGCGGACGACGTGCTGAATTACATCGGCGTCAAGCCGGAGGATTATTCCGCCTTCGTCGCCAGGATCCCGCTGGGGGCCACCAGCGGCGACATGATCTTCCTGTTCCGCGCCGCCTCGTCGGAGGGGAAGGCCGCCATCGCCGAAAAGCTCGAGCGGTACCGCGCCCAGAAGCTGGCGGAGATGAACAACTACATCCCGGCGGAGTACGACAAGATCGGCGCCGCCTCCGTCCGCACGGACGGCGATATCGTCTGGCTGGTGGTGAGCGCCGACCAGAGCGCGGCGGAGGCCGCCGTGCTGGCGCACGTGCGCTGAAAGACCGCCCGCACCCCAGAGTCCGCTTTTTACGCGCCGCGGCCCGGACCGGATCCGGACCGCGGCGCTTTGCCGTGCCTTCCCGGAGGGGACGTATTGGGCAGACGGCCGATTTTGTCCATTGTTGAAGCGCGCCGCATCGGGTATAATAGAGACCAGAGAAAAAAAGACCCGTGCCCGGGCGGCACAGGGTCTGACGGAGGGCAAGGGGGCGCAGGATGAAGCTTTTGATCTTGAGCTGCGGAACGGGCGAGGGCCACAACAGCGCGGCCAGGGCCGTGCGCGAGGCGGCCGAAGCGGCCGGAGACCGCTGTGAGACGGCGGATCCCGTCGGCGTCGGGAGCCGGCGCGCTTCGCGGGTGGTGGATTCGCTCTACAACGAAACGATCCGGCGCGCGCCGGAGCTGTTCGGGCTGGTCTATCGGGCCGGGGCGGCGGTGGAAAAGGTGCCTGGCCCGTCGCCGGTCTACGTGGCCAACGCCGCGGGCGCGGAGGCGCTGGGGCGGCGCATCGCCGACGGCGGGTACGACGCCGTGGTCAGCACGCACCTCTACGGGCTGGAGATGCTGACCGTTTTGCGCCGGCGCGGCGAGCTCGCCGTCCCGTCCTGGGGCGTGCTGACGGACTATACCGGCATCCCGTTCTTCTGCGAGACGGACGTGGACGGGTATTTCATTCCCCACGCGGATCTGGCCGACGAGCTGGTGAAAAAGGGGATCCCGCGGAACCGGATGTTCGACACGGGGATCCCGGTCGGGCGGCGGTTCCGCTCGCCGGAGAGCCGCGCCGAGGCCCGGTCGGCGCTGGGGCTGGGGCCGGACGAACGCGTCTATCTGGTGATGACGGGCGGCGTCGGCTGCGGCCGGGCCGCGGAGATCGCCCGCCGGATCGCCGCGGGGGAGGACGAGAACTGCCGCATCTTCGTGCTGGCGGGGCGGAACGCCCGGCTGGCCAGACGGGTGCGGGCCCTGTGCGGCGGGGACCGGCGCGTGGCCGCCGTGGGGTTCACCGACCAGGTCTGCCGCTTCATGCGCGCGGCGGACGTCATGCTCTCCAAGCCCGGGGGCCTGTCCAGCACCGAGGCCGCCGCGGTCGGCGTTCCGCTGGTGCATCTGCTCTCGGTCCCGGGGTGCGAGACGGCCAACGGCGCGTTTTTCCAGGAGCGCGGGCTGTCGCTGCTGGCCCGGGACCGCGAGGACGCGGCCAAAAAAGCGCTGGCGCTGGCCCATGACCGCGCCCGCGGGCGCGAGATGGTCGAGCGCCAGCACCGCACGATCCGCGCGGACGCGGCGGAGAAGATCGTGGCGCGGATCCATGGGGGAGGGCAAGGCGATGTGGCTCTGGATCGCTGAGATCGCCGGCGGATTGGCGCTGGGCAGCGTGCTGTTCTGCCGGCTGGTGCCGCGGGCGGTCCGCGGCGTAGACGTCTGCGCTCTGAGCGACGACGGGAACCCCGGCGCCGCCAACGTGTTCACGCACTGCGGCTGGAAGCTGGGCATGGTCTGTCTGTTGCTGGACATGGCCAAGGGCTTCGCGCCGGTGTTTTTCGCCCTTCATTTTTCAGACGCCGCCTCGCCGCTGTTCGCGGCGGTGATCCTGGCCCCGGTGGCGGGACACGCGTTTTCTCCCATGAACCGGTTCCGCGGCGGCAAGTGCATCGCGACGACCTTCGGCGTTCTGATCGCGCTCTTGTGGATCACGCCCACCGGCTGGATCCTGGCCGCCCTGTACATCCTGTTCTCCACTGTGCTGAAGATCCGGCCCAACCGGCGGCGCAGCGTCGTCGCCTTTGCGCTGTTCGCCGTTTCGGCGGGGACCATCGAGCTCCTCTGCGGCCGCTGGTCGATCGCCGCGGGGGACGTGCTGATGTCCGCCGTCGCCGTGCTGAAGCACACGCTGCTGGCCTGGGACCGCGCTATCTGACGGACAGCGCGCTTTTCAGCTGTTCCACGGCGATCCGGACCTGTTCGGCGGGGGAGGATTCGACACAGGCGACGAAGGTGCTGCAGCGGTTGATGGGCAGCAGCACGCGAAGCCCGGGACAGCGGGCCACCGCCATGGCCATGCGCGGCGTGACCTCGCCGGCCAGAGAGTCGGCGATGGCGATGCCGATGGGCCCCACCACGGCGTCCGCGTCGCGGCAGGCGACGACGGCGGGGTTCTCGCCGGAGGCGGCGGTGTCCGCGCCGGCCTTGAGCATGGCGGAGGACGCCAGCGAGTTGGTCCCCACCGCGGCCACGGTACAGCCGGGCAGTTCGCTTTTGATGGCGGCGGTCAGCATGGCGCCGAGGCGGCCGCCCTGTCCGTCGATGACGGCGATCTTCATGGGTGCGTTCCCTCCTTGCGGGAAGGCTCCCGCGCCGGAAGACGCGGGGCCGTGTCGTACGTCGATTATACGCCTTTCGGCGGCGAAAGTAAAGGGGCCGGCGCGCCCGCCGCGGCGGCCCGGCAAAAAAGTTTTCCGGCGGGGGAGGTTGAATTTCCCCCGAAAGCTTGCTATAATAAAGTCGCTGCCGCGGCAGCGAACGCAAAAGATTTTGATTCAGGAGGATCTCCCCTATGAAACTCGGTGTTTTGAACGCCATGTTCGGCAGCAAGCCCCTGGATGAGACGCTGGCTTATCTGAAAAGCCTGGGCGTCGAGACCATCGAGATCGGCTGCGGCGGCTATCCCGGCAAGGGCCAGTGCGACCCGGCGGTCCTGCTGGCGGATCCGGCGGCGCTGGAAGCCTTCCGGAGCACCATCGAGCGCTCCGGCGTTTCGATCTCGGTGCTGTCGTGCCACGGCAATATGGTCCATCCGGACAAGGCCGTCGCGGACGGGTTCATCGCGGACTTCAAAAACGCCATCCTGCTGGCGGAGAAGTTGGGCGTCGAGACCATCGTCACCTTCTCCGGCTGTCCGGGCGACGCCCCCGGCGCCAAATACCCCAACTGGGTCACCTGCCCGTGGCCGGAGGACTATCTGGCCGTGCTGGAGTACCAGTGGAACGACGTGCTGATCCCCTTCTGGAAGGACATGGCGGCCTATGCCGAGAGCCACGGGATCAAACGCATCGCCTTCGAGATGCACCCGGGCTTCTGTGTCTACAACCCCGAGACCCTGAAGCGGCTGCGCGCGGCGGTGGGTCCCATCATCGGCGCCAACTTCGACCCGTCGCATCTGGTGTGGCAGGGCATGGATCCCGCCGTCGCCATCCGCGAGCTGCGCGGCATGATCTATCACTTCCACGCCAAGGACACCAAGATCGACAAGGTCAACACGGCGCGCAACGGCGTTCTGGACACCAAGAAATACGCCGACGAGGCCAACCGCTCGTGGATCTTCCGGTCGGTGGGCTACGGCATGGATCCGGTGGTCTGGCGTGAGATGATGAGCGAGCTGGTGCTGGCCGGATACGAGGGCTCGATCTCCATCGAGCACGAGGACAGCCTGATGGCCCCGGAGGAGGGGCTGGAAAAGGCCGTCGAATACCTCAAGGGCATCATCGTCCGCTGCGGCAAGCCCACCGAGATGTGGTGGGCCTGAGCGCGCCGGACGGCCCGCGCAGAACCGGATACGAAAAAAACGATACCGCCTGTCGGAAACGACAGGCGGTATCGCGGTCTTTCGGAAGAGCGTTCAGGGCCGGTTCACGACGCCCATGAACAGCGGAAGTTCGTCCGCGCCGGTGATGACGAACAGGAACGGGCGGTCCAGCGTGAAGTCCACCTCGTCCTTGGGCGGCATGGCCGCGCCGGCGACCATCATTTCCGTATAGGCGACGGCGGTCACGCCCTCTTCGTCGACGGTCACCCGGGCCCCGTGGCGGACCGCGGACAGCTCGGCGGGCAGGGAACCGTCGAACAGCGGCGTAAAGTCCGCCGTCTCGCGGGAGAACACGTCGGTGACGCCGAGACCGGCAAGCTTGGCCTTCAGGTCGAGCTGAGAGCGGACGTCGAATTTCGGAACGGACAGGTTGACCCGCAGGGTCTTGTGGTTCTGCCAGTCGGAGCCGGACAGGAAGGACAGCGTCTCGCCGTCCCGCAGCAGCTCTTCCGGCGAGACGCCCTCGTCGGGCAGCAGGAACCACATGGTCCCGGCGCCCTCCCGGAAGTCGAGCTTCGTCGCGGAGAAGCGCTCGCCCCAGAAGTAGTCGCCGTACGTCTCCGTCCGGTGCATGAAGGCGGCCTCGACGTCGCCGCCGGCGGCGTGGAAGAGCTCCGGCCGGGTGTAGACTTCGGAAAAGGCCGAGGCCCACTTGGCGCGGAAGCAGACGGTGGAGACCATGGCGAAGACCGTCTCGGCGTCCAGCGCTTTGCCCTTGAGCTGGTCGGACAGCAGCCCGCCCGTCTGGGCGTCGATCCATTCCCGGTACCGCTCGTTGTACGCTTCCGACCCCATCTCGCCTTGATAAGAGGACGCGTAATAGCTTTGCGAAAGCGTCTCCAGCGTCTCCTGGCGATATTTCAGGTCCTTGCTGAGCCAGAGCGAGTTGCCCAAAAGGCTGGTCACGGCGCCGTCATCCCGGTAATTGGCGTTCCAGACGGCGTTGGCCTGTCTGCGGAGTGCTTCCAGATCGGAGGCTCCCAGCAGCTCCAGCACCTGGGCGCGGCTGTTCCCGTCCGTGATCTCGGCCAGCATGGCCAGCGCCATATAGACGTTCAGCGGGGAATAGACCCGGTTCCCGTCCGCCGGACCGTCCAGAAATTCCGGGGCCGTGGCGAGGAAGAACGCGTCGAGTCCCTCGCCTGCGCCGCGGAAGGCGCGCTGTCTTTTCAAGCCCTCGCGCCAGAGTTCGTATGCGTTGCCGAGATCCTCTCCCTCCGGATACTTTGCCATCTCCGGATAAGAGGCTTCGCTGATGGCGTAGACGCTCATGGCTGTCCGCCCTCCCCATACTGATGTGAGCAGGATGACCGCGGCAAGGACCGCGGCGACCGGGCCGCCCCACCGGAGCCATTTCAATCGTCTGGCCCGGGGCCGGACGCGCTCGGTCCGCTCTAGATGTCTGTCGTCGATCATGCCGACGGCGTTGTTCAGTTTTTCGGATCTCACAGGACCACTCCTTCCGCTTCCAGCTGTTTTCTCAGCTTTTTGCGCAGCTTTTCCAGCCGGTATTTGGCGCTGCGCCGGCTGAGGCCGTACCGTTCGCCGATCTCCCCGAGCGTCTGACAGTAGAAGTAGCGGGCCACGAACAGGGCGCAGTCCAACTCGCCGAGACCGTCGAGAAAACGGTCCAGCAGTCCGGCGAGCTCCCGGGCTTCCCACAGGCGCTCCGGCTCGCTGTCCCCGTCGGGGACGCACTCTTCCAGCTCGTCCAGAGACGTCTGGATGTGGGCGCGTTTGGCGGCGGTGTCGTGCTCCAGCCGTTTGAAGCACAGATTGCGCGCGATGCGCGCCAGAAAGTGCCGCAAGACGTTGGGCCTCGTCGGGGGGATGGCCCGCCAGGCGCCGTGGTACGTGTCGCTCACGACCTCTTCGGCGTCTTCGCGGGAGCGGAGGATGCCGAACGCGACCCCGGCGAGATAGGGGCCGTATTTCCGGTCCGTCTCGGCGATGGCGCTCTCGTCCCGGGCGAAGAACAGTTCGATGATGGCCGCATCCTCCAACGCATCCACCTCCTTGCCGCCTTTGATCGGCTTTCATGATACAAGTACGGAAATCCGCGGCCGCGGACAAAGCTTTTCCAAAAAAATTTCTGCGGGGTCTTTTTCCGCGCCGGGGCGCGGGAGAGACCGGAAGCAAAAGCGGAGGAAGCGCAGACTTCCTCCGCTTTTTTGGTTTTAGAACAGGACTTCGGCCGGTCAGCAGACCTTCAGATCTTCCTCAGACAGGGTCTGGATCCCGGCCGCCTCCAGCGCGCCCGCCGTCCGGTCCAGATCGCCGGTCCGCAGGACGATACAGGCGCTCCGGCTTGCCCGGGCGGGGAAGGCATAGGTGTAATCCACGTTGATCCCGCTGTCGGACAGGGTCTCCAGGATCCGGGTCAGGGCACCGGGCTCGTCCGGCACCGCCACGGCGACGACGGGGGTCAGCTGGGCGATGTACCCCTCTTCGTGCAGGACGGCGGCCGCGGCGCGCGGATCGTCCGCGATGACGCGGATGATGCCGAAGTCGCGGCTTTCCGCGATGGAGAGCGAGCGCATATCCACCTTGTGCTGACGCAGGACCTTGGCGAAGCTGCCCAGCGCGCCGGGCTTGTTTTCCAGAAAGACGGACAGTTGCAGAATGCTCATGAGCGGCCTCCTCGCTTTATTGATACAGGTTTCGCTTGTCGACGACGCGCTTGGCCTTGCCCTCGCTGCGCTCGATGCTCTTGGGGGCGACGAGGTGGACGTCGGCCCGGATGCCGAGCATGGCCTTCAGCGCCTCGACCAGCTTGCCTTCGCGGCGCTTCATGGTGGTGAGGTCGTCGGAGAACATCTCCGGCGTCATCTCCACCAGGATGTCCAGACTGTCGGTGTTCTTCTGCCGGTCCACGACGATCTGATACTGGGCCGGATAGCCGTTCGCGATCAGAACGGTCTCGATCTGAGAGGGGAAGACGTTGACGCCCTTGACAATCAGCATGTCGTCGCTGCGGCCCAGCGGCTTGGACATCCGAACGTGGGTCCGCCCGCAGGAGCAGGGACGGCGGGACAGGATGCAGAGATCGCGGGTGCGATAGCGGAGCAGGGGAAACGCCTCTTTGTCGATACAGGTGAAGACCAGCTCGCCGCGCTGGCCCTCGGGCAGGACCTCGCCGGTCTCGGGATCGATGATCTCGGCGATGAAGTGGTCCTCGTTGATGTGCATGCCCTGCTGTTCGGCGCATTCGAAGGCGACGCCGGGGCCGGAGATCTCGGTGAGCCCGTAGATGTCGTAGGCCTTGATGCCGAGGGACTGCTCGATGTCGCGGCGCATCTCCTCGGTCCACGCCTCGGCGCCGAAGATGCCGGCCTTGAGCTTGATCCGGTCGCGCAGGCCGCGCTCGCGGATGCTCTCGGCCAGATAGGCGGCGTAGGACGGCGTGCAGCAGAGGACGGTGGAGCCCAGATCGACCATGAACTGGAGCTGGCGGTCGGTGTTGCCCGAGGACATGGGCAGCGTCAGCGAGCCCAGCAGATGCGAGCCGCCGTGGAGCCCCGAGCCGCCGGTGAACAGACCGTACCCGTAGGCGACGTGGACCACGTCGTCCCGGGTGGTGCCGGCCGCGACCAGCGCGCGGGCGCAGCACTCCTCCCAGAGGCGGAGGTCGTTTTGGGTGTAAAAGGCGATGACGCGGCGGCCGGTGGTGCCGCTGGTGGACTGGATGCGGACGCAGTCGGACAGCGGGACGGCCAGCAGCCCGTAAGGGTAGGCCTCTCTCAGATCGTCCTTGGTGAGAAACGGAAGCTTATGCAGATCCGCAAGGGACCGAACGTCCGCCGGGGCCACGCCGGCATCGTCCATTTTTTTGCGGTAATAGGAGACGTTCTCATAGACGCGCTTCACCGCGGCCGCGAGTTTTTTCGACTGGATCGCGGCGATCTCGTCACGGGAAGCGGTCTCGACGGCCTCCTGAAAATAGCGTTTGGCTTCGGTGGACAAAGGGGACTCCTTCTTTCGTGAAACTGTTGGGACTATTATGCCATACTTCGGCGGGCTTTGCAAGAGTCGGCTGACAAATTTTCCCGTCTTTTTGAATGTTTATGCTTGTTGAATCGGACGAAAACGGCTCGTTCAGTCCGGCCAGACCGGGAAACAGCAGAACCGCCGGCCGTCGGCGACGGTCCAGTAGGGCACGAAGCGGACCGGTCCGCCGCCGGGCAGACAAAACGCGCCGTCGACACGGCGCAGCCGGTCCGGCGGGATCCCCGCGGCCAGACGGGGGATGCCGTCCTCTTCATAGCCGGTCAGCGCCGTCAGCCACGGCCCGTACACCAGCGCCCGGCGCGGGGCGTTGTCCGCGGCCTGCTCCGCGCCGGTATAGCGCACGGCGCGAAGCGCGGGGACCAGCTCCAGCACGACGCGGTCGCCGGGAACCCAGACCCGGCTGACGGCGGCGTAGGTCCCCGGTCCCGCCGGAACGGCGGCGCCGTTGACGGACAGCCGGACCGACGCGGCCCAGGAGGGGATGCGCAGACGGACGGCGGTCTCCCGCTCCGGCGCGCCGTCCACGGTGATCCGGACGGCGGGATCGTTCCAAAGGTCGGCCTCCAGCGAAAAGGCGAGACCGTTCCCCACGCGGACGGAAGAGGGGAGATACTGGTGGATCCAGACGCCTTCGCCGTCTTCGGCGCAGACGTATCCGGGAAGGTCGGACAGCAGAAACGAGGACATGACCTCACAGCAGGATCCGACGCCCTCGCCGGGTTCCTTGAGGCCCTCCAGCCGGTTGTGGTACCGGGTGAAGCCGTTGCCCCGGAACAGGAAGAAGGACGGGACCAGGTTCAGCAGCGCCTCTTCGATCTCTTCGGCATACCGGACGTCGCCGGGGAAGAGCTGCTGCAGCTCTTCGTTGACCCAGATCCAGAAGACGCTGCCGCAGGTCTCGCCGTTGTGACCGTAGTCGAGATAGTACGAGCCCGGCGGATAGGGGCCGCCGTCCTCGCAGATGGCCGTGGCGCCGCCGACGTGCTTATAGTGGTCGCGGTACAGGTCCCAGCCGCCCCGAAGCGCGTCGAGACAGCGCGTCTCGCCGGTCAGGCGGTACTCGTAGGCCAGCGCCAGCAGCTCCAGCAGGTCGTAACAGTGGGGGCCGTGGCCGGGATAGTTGCTGAAGGCCGCCGGGTCCCGGCGGATCAGCGCGTCCTCCCAGTACTTCTGGTCCAGATACCGACGGTTGAACAGCAGGTCCTCCGGTTTGCCGAATCCGCTGTCCGCCACCAGCAGGCTGCCCAGAAAAGAGTTGGTGGCGTTGCCGCCGTCGAGCATTTCCGGCCCGTAGGGACTGGCCTCGAGCCAGTCGTACATCCGGCGCAGCAGGGATGCCGCCTTGGGGTTCCCGGCCCGGTGGGCGTACAGCATGCCCCGGGTCCAGTTGGTGCGGTCATAGTTTTTTCGCTCGCTGTACCCGTTGGTCTGGGGCAGAAAGGCCGCGTCCTCGGGGTAATAGTTGTACCAGCCGTCGGCCCGGGCCCGCCGTTCGGCCCGGTCCACGATCTCGTCCACGATCCGCCGCAGCTCGGGGTCCTCGCGCCAGCGCAGGGCGCCGGCCGCGCCGCCCAGCATGCGCCCGTCGTTGGCGGCGGGCAGCCAGTTGTACCAGTCGCTGTTGTCGTCCTCCACGAAGTGGGGGGCGGCGAAACAGCGCTTGATCTGGTCGACGTGGCGGTCGAAGATCTCGGCGAACAGCCCGTTCAGCGCCACGTTCCGCGTCAGCAGCGGCGCGGCGTAGGGCACGGGCCGCCAGACGGCGGGATCCGTCACGGCGCGGCCGCGGCGGATCTCTTCGTATTCCGCCAGCATCTCGCCGCGGAAAAACTCGTCGGTGTCCAGAAGCTCGTCTGCGGCAAAGCCGCGCAGGGCGGCGCCGCGCATGGCGGTGACGAAGACCGTGTGGACGCCGCCGCTTGTCCGGAACGAGGCCGCTTTTTTCGGCGCGCCGCCGTCCAGCGAGGCGGTGAAGTCTCCGTCGGCGTCGAGCCGCAGCTCGCCGCCGCGAAAGCGGATCAGCGCCCGGGCAAAGTCGGCCCGGCTGACCCGGGCGCCGCCGGTCCCGGCCCAGCGGCCGACGTAGAGGACGGGGGCGCTTTCCGCCGGATAAGAACGCATGAGGATCCCTCCCAATAACACAAGATCGATCGCGGGATAGGCGGCCCTCCCGCCGCGCGGGAGAGCGAAGAAGCGGCGTCTATTCGCCGAACAGCGGCGTAGAGAAATAGCGCTCGGCGGTGTCGGGCAGAACGGTCACCACCGTCTTGCCCTCGCCCAGCTTTTGGGCCAGCTTCAGCGCAGCGGCCACGTTGGTGCCGCTGGAGATCCCGCACATGAGGCCCTCGTCCCGGGCGAGGCGCTTGGCCGTCTCGATGGCCTCGGCGTCCGAGGCGATGTAGATGCCGTCGTAGATCTCCCGGTTCAGGATGTCCGGGATGATGCCGTCGCCGATGCCCATCTGAACGTGGGTACCGATGGTGCCGCCGGCCAGGATGGCGGCGTTTTCCGGCTCGACCGCCCAGATCTCCATGTCCGGGTTTTTCTCCTTCAGCACGCTGCCGATCCCCGTGATGGTCCCGCCGGTGCCGATGCCGCTGCAGAACCCGTGGATGGGGCCGTCCACCTGCGCCAGGATCTCCTGCGCCGTGGCCTTGACGTGGGCCAGCGTGTTGTTGGGGTTGGAGAACTGCTGGGGCACGTAGACGTGGGGGTCCTTCCGCTGCATCCGCAGAGCGGTCTGGAGACACTCCTCGATACAGCGGCCGATGTCGCCCGCGTCGTGGATCAGCCGGACCTCGGCGCCGTAGTGGCGCACCAGCTTCCGGCGCTCTTCGCTGACCGAGTCCGGCATGACGATGATGGTCCGGTATCCCTTGACCGCGCCGATCAGGGCCAGACCGATGCCCTGGTTGCCGCTGGTGGGCTCGACGATGATCGAGTCCCGGTCCAGAAGGCCCTGCCGTTCGGCCTCTTCGATCATGTTCAGCGCGGTGCGCGTCTTGATGGATCCGCCTACGTTGAGGGCTTCGACCTTGACCAGAACCCGGGCGCTGCCGGGTTCCGGCATCCGCCGCAGGCGCACCATGGGGGTCGAGCCTACGGCGTCCAGAATGGTGTCGCAGATCATGAAAAAATAGCTCCTTGCTGTTTCGGTCCGTTTGACGAGAAGGGGAGGCGGCGGCGCTACAGGATCCCGAGCCGGTGAAGCTGCGCTTTGGTGTCCTTCACGCTGACGTGCAGGATCCCCGTTCCGCCCAGCGCGTTCCAGTCCCGGATCGTGTCCGAAAGGTCGTCGATGAGAATGCAGTCCGGCCCCGTGCAGAACGCCTTTTTCTGCGCCTTGAACACGACGTTCACCGTCACGCCGGGATCCAGAAGCCGGTGGGCCCACGCGGTCTTGTCCTCGGCGGCGCGGGGGATCCTGCGGTACGGCTTGGGGATCCCCGTCAGGATCTGGACCAGGTCGCCGTACCGCGCACGGAGCGCACGGAACAGCTCGACCGCGCCCGGCAGCGGGGCCAGCCGGTCGTAGAACCGCTCCACCCGGCGGATCCCGTCCCACAGGAGCCTGTCGCTCTCCTCGGTGGCGTCCTCCTGCCGCGGGGCCTTCACGCCGGCCAGCGCCTCGGCGCCGCCGGCGAAGTCGGCCAGCACGCCGTCCATGTCGAAATAGATCGCCTTTACTTCCGTGGTGTCCTCCCGGCCGTTTCGTTCCCGCCCCCGCTTTTTCGGCCGCGCGGGGCGGCGGTTCACCGCTCGGTGATCTTCACGCGGACCGTGTCGCCGTCGGAGACGCCCAGCGTCCTGCGGATCGACTTCAGAACGCCGATCACGTGGCGGACCCGGCCGGCCCGTCCTTCACGCCCATATTGACCAGACTTCCGTCGTAGGGAACGCCGTTGAACTCGGCGCGGACCCTGACGCGGCCCTTCCCGAACTCCGTGCGGACGTCGAAGGGAAAGACGATATAGGCGCCGCCGTCGTCCGGCTCCTCGTGCAGCACCGCTTCAAAGCAGTATTCTTTCGGCATACGGTCCCTCTCTGTTTCGGTGCCCGGCGCGCGGACGGCGCTCAGCGCAGGATCCTGTCCGCGATGATCCTTCGCGCCCTTCGGGCCTCCGGGATCGGCAGGATCGGGTATACGTGGAGCATCCCGGGGCCGACGATCAGCTCGTTGTCCGCCGGAGCCAGTCTCTCAAAAAACCGGATCACGTCCGGATAGAAAAGCTCCCGGGTGCCGAGGAACACGGTGACATGGGCAAGGCCGCTCACGTCGCCGAAGATCGGGCTCGCCCGGCGGTCGTGCACGTCGCCCCGCGGCGCCCAGCGCTTCCCGCAGACATTCAGCCGCGGGACGGTTTCCCAGGGGTCGTTCTTTCCGGCGCGCTCCAGCGCCGGGTTTTCCAGAGAGACGTCCACCCAGGGCGACAGCAGGATCAGCTCGTCCGGCATGCGGAGCCCCGTGCGGGCGAACTCTTCGGCCAGCGCCAGCGCGAGGCCGCCGCCGGACGAATCGCCCATGAGGACGATCTTCTTTTCCGGATGTTCGCGCACATAGTCCCGGTACAGCGGCACGATCAGGCCGAAGGCCTCGGCGCAGTCCCCGAACGGGATCAGCCGGTACGCCGGGGCGACGAGCCGTGCATCCGTCCGCTTGACGAGCTTCCGGAGGAAGCGCCAGTGGAACGGGGAAAAGTCGTTCTGAAACGCCCCGCCGTGGAGATAGAAGATCGTGCGGTCCGACGCGGAGGACTCGTTGACGTAGAACACGCGGTCCGCGTACCGCGCCGGAAGCCAATGCGGCGGGGCGGGCGGCTTTTCGCCCCGCCGGCGCGCCCGCTCCAGCGCGGCCTCCGTCTCTTTTGCGGAGGGCTTTCGCTTCAGCGCGAAGCAGGCGGAGACCGCCCGCGCCGCCAGACTTGTCTTCATGCTTCCGCCTTTCCCGCGCCTTTCGCGGACCGGAGCGCCCGGGGCGTCTGCGGCTTCGGGGCACGCTCTATTTTATTCGCCCGGCCGGATCCGGGTCAACAGCGCGACGCTCTCCACGTTGGCCGTGCGCGGGAACATGTCCGCCGCGCTCAGACGGGTCAGCGCGAAGTCGCCGGAAAGTAGCCTGACGTCCCGCGCCAGCGTGGACGGTTCGCAGGAGAAGTAGACCACGTGTCCGGCGCCGCAGGCGCGCAGATAGGCGATCACGTCCGCGGACAGGCCCTTGCGGGGCGGGTCCACGGTGACGGCGTCCGGCGCGAAGCCCTTCCCGGCCAGCAGGGCCGGGGCAGAGGCCGCGTCGCCGCAGGCGAAGCCGGCGTTGCCGATCCCGTTGGCCGCGGCGTTGGCCCGGGCGTTTTCCACCGCGTCCGGGACGATCTCGATCCCGAACACCGCCTTGCAGTCGGCGGCAAAGGCCAGCGCGATGCTGCCGACGCCGCAGTACAGATCCAACAGGCGCGGCCGGCGGCCGTCCATGGCCTCCCGCAGGAAGGCGCGGCCCTCGCCGTAGAGCGCCTCGCACTGGGCGAGGTTCACCTGGAAAAACGACAGGGGCGACACGGTGAGGCGGACGCCGCAGAGGGTCTCGGTCACCGTGCCGGGCCCGTACAGCGTCACGCACTCGCGGCCCAGCACTGTGTTGGTCCGGTCTGGGTTGACGTTCAGCACCAGCGTGGAAAAGCCGATGTCTTGCGCCTTCAGCGCCTCGATGAGACCGGCGGGATCCGGCAGACGGCGCGACGCCGCCACCAGACAGACCATGAGCTCGCCGGTGGCCTCGGCCCGGCGCAGGAAGACCGCGCGGGCGACGCCGCGCCCCGTGGTCTCGTCGTAGACGGGAACGCCGTGCTCGTCCAGCCACGCGGCGACGGTCTCCGCCGCCCGGGAAAAGACTTCGGGCTGGAGCGCGCAGGGAACGCGCGCGCCGTCGGCGCGGCGCCGGCAGGGGACGACGGTGTGGGTCCCGCGGCGGTAAAAGCCGAACTCGGTCCCGTATGGCGCGGCCGCCAGAGGGTACAGGGCCTTGTTGCGATAGCCATCCGTCCGTCCGGCGCCCAGAAAGCGCGTATGGGCAGGAGGCTCTGTGCCGCCGATGCGGCGCAGAGCCTCGCAGACCGATGTGAATTTGGCGTTCTGCTCCGCTGCATAGGAGATGTGGCGGAAGTTGCACCCGCCGCAGGCGGGAAAGACCGGACAGTCGTTTTCGACCCGGTCCGGAGAGGGGACCGTCACGGCGCGCAGGCGGCCGACGGCCCGGTTGGACAGCACCTTGATCACCGTCACCTCGCAGACGTCCCCCGCGGCGGCGCCGGGGACGAAGACGGCCATGCCGTCGTGCCGTCCGACCCCGTCCCCCTCGGAGGAGAGGCCGGTGACGGTCAGCGTGATCACGTCGTTTTTCTTCATTGGGCGGAGAGATAGGCCGGATTGAACCGGATGACGCTGTTCAGATCGCCGTAGGGGACGGTGAAGGTCAGGATCCCCGCCTCAAAGCCGGCCAGCTCATAGGGCACGTAGAACACGGTAAAGCCGTCTTCGGAGAAGTACCAGCGGTCGGCCAGCCCGTAAAAGTCCACCAGGCCGTCCCGGTCGGGGTAATAGTCATCGGGCGAGCCGTCCGCCGCGGCCTTGACCCGGCCCAGGATCAGCGCGGAGGCCTCGGAAAGGCGGTCGCCGAAGACGTCCTCCAGCGTGTATTGATCGCCGGTCTCCACGTTATAGGCGACGCCGTAGCCGTAGACTGAGCTGTTCTCGCCGCCGGTGTAGGTCTTGGCCTTAAAGAAGATCGAGACCGACGTGTCCGAGCTGATGGTGACGGTGGCCGTCACGTTGTAGGCGAAGGGAATGTTGGGCGAGTCGCTCCGCAGGTCGTTTTCGGCCACGGGACGGATCTTTTTGACGGCGGCGCGGCGCAGGTTCTCGCAGTAAGCCGCCAGAGACTCGTTGATCCGGGCGATGGCGGGGTCCTCGTCGTTGTTGGAGAAAACGGGCACCTCGATGGTCCCGCCCACCAGCAGGATGCCGTCGTCCGTGGTCTCACGGACCTCGATGGCGTCCATGCGGAGCAGCGTCAGCGGGATGTCCGTGGGCACGGGGACCGTGGTCTCCGTGGGTTCGCTCAGCGCCGTGTCCGTCACGCCGGAGGGCAGCGTGCCCGGAATGTCCGAAGAGCCGTCCAGAGAGGTGACGGACAGGCTCGTGTCCGGCGGGGCGGCGGTGTCCGAGGGGACGCCGGAACCGGAGGTGTCCTCCGGCTCGGAAGAGGGCCGGCGCAGATAGGCGGAGAGCAGGATCGCGCCGGCGGCGATCAGCGCGGCGGCGACGACGACGGCGATTACCAGCCCGAGATGTTCCTTGAGGAATCTGAAGAAGCGGCCCGCCGCGGCGGCCAGCTTTTGTCCAAACGTCATGATATGTTCCACCTTTGCGGTCGTGATTCAAAAAAACGGGCGGCGCGTGCGGTCACGCGCCCGCTTTATGGATTATATCACATCGCGGCGCTCTTTTCAACCGCATTTTTTGCACTTGAAACGACAGAAAGAATGTGGTACAATAAAATCGTTCTGAAAAAGCGGCGGGAGGGAAAACTCTGTGAACGAAAAAAAACAGAAGCTGCTGTTCATCGTCAATCCTGTGGCCGGAAAAGCGGCCATGCGGACGCACCTGCTGAAGGTGTGCGAGATCTTCCAGCGCGCGGACTACGACGTCACGCTGCGCGTCACCCTGTCGTCCAGGGACGCCGAGGCCTTTGCGCGCGAGGGCGGGGGGTTCGACCGGATCATCTGCTCCGGCGGCGACGGGACCCTGAGCGAGGTGGTCAACGGCGTGCTGGCCTCCGGCGCGCGGGTGCCCATCGGATACATCCCCTGCGGGACCACCAACGACTTCGCCGACACGCTGGGCCTCTCCGCCAACATCGAAGAGGCGGCGGAGTTTGCCGCTCTCGGCGTGCCCAAGGCGGCGGACATCGGGCGGATGAACGGCAAATACTTCACCTATACGGCGGCCTTCGGCCTGTTCTCCGAGGTCGCGTACATCACGCCGCAGAGCATCAAGAAAAGCCTGGGCCACGCGGCCTATCTGCTGAACGGCGCGGCGAGCATGCTGGAGGCCAAGCCCCAGCGCATGCGGATCACCTACGGCGGGAAGACCCTGGAGGGAGACTTCCTGTTCGGCATGATCTCGAACTCGAAGTCCGTCGGAGGCTTCAAGGGGATCGGCGGCATCGAGGCCGAGCTGGCGGACGGCCTGTTCGAGTGCGTCTTCGTCCGGATGCCCGAAAGCGTGCAGGACGTCCAGCTGATCCTGCGGGCGTTTTTGCAGAAGGAGCTGCTGCCGGAGTACGGCGTGTACTACCGGCGGTGCGAGCGCGTCGCCATCGAGGCGGCAGCGGACACCCCGTGGACGCTGGACGGCGATTTCGGCGGAGCGCCGCGGCAGATCGACATCCAGGTGCTGCACAAGGCGGTGAGCTATGTCGCCGGCATCTCCGATCCGCCCTCCGGCCGCGCCTGAGGACCGTTCTCGTTTTTGAGCATGAGTCCATGCGGCGGCGCCGCCCGGCCCCGGAGAAGGGGGAGAGCGGCGCCGCCGCTTTTGCTGTCCGGGACGGCCGCGTTCTCTGCCCCACCGCGAAAAAAAGAAAACGTCGTGGAGATGCACAAAAAATTTCCGCTTTGCGTTGGACAAATATGCAAAAAGATGCTTGAAAATTCACCGCGGCCGTGGTATCATAGAGCAACAAAAGAAAAGTGGAAAGCACAGGTGACAAGTATGAAAAAGATCATCGCTCTTCTGCTCGCCGTTATGATGGCGCTGGGCTGTCTGGCCCTTTCCGGCTGCGGCGGCGACGAGATCATCGTCCAGACCAACGCGTTCTTCGCTCCGTTCGAGTACTATGACGGCGACAAGATCGTCGGCGTCGACGTGGACATCATGGCGCTGGTGGGCGAAAAGCTGGGCAAGGACGTCGTTTTCAACAACGTCGAGTTCAAGACCATCATCGACAACGTGGCGGACGGAAAGCTCTGCGACTGCGGCGCGGCCGGCATCACCATCACCGACGCCCGCAAGGAAAAGGTGGACTTCTCGTCCCCGTATTTCACCAGCATCCAGTACGTCATCTATCCCGCCGGCGCGCTGGAGATCGCCGGGAACGACGGCGGCGTGGACTATGTGCTGTGGGATCAGCTGAGCGGCAAGAAGATCGGCGTCCAGCAGGATACCACGGGCGACATCTACGTCTCCGATGAGATCGCCGCCACCGAGGCGGACGAGGACTACGGCTGGAACGGCGCGCTGAACGGCAGCGGCGCCGAGGTCGTGCGCTTCTCCAACGGCCAGCTGGCGGTGGACGCCATGTCGGCCAAGCAGGTGGACGTGGTCGTCCTCGACAAGCTGCCCGCGGGATATATCGTCGGCAAGAACACCGGCCTGTCCGCCGCGGCGCTGTACTATGACGGCGGCGACGAGGCCGACTATCCGACGGAGGAGCAGTACGCCATCGCCGTCACCAAGGGCAACACCGAGCTGCTGGACGCCATCAACGCGGTGCTGGCCGACCTGATGAAGCCCGACGCCAACGGCGAGACGAAGCTCGACGCCATGGTGAAGCAGCACTACGGCCTCGAATAAAAAAGCCGGACCTTCCGGCCGGAACAACGTCTGATCCAAGCGGGGACCGCGCGCGCAACGCGGTCCCGCTTTGGCACTTTTTGAGAAAAACAGAGAAGGAAGATCCATGACACGCTTTTTCAGCAACGTGATCGAAATCTTTACCAATCCCAAGTATCTGAACGAGCTGCTGAACGGCCTGAAGATGACGCTGATCCTCTCCGTCGGTGCGGCGCTTTTGGGGCTCGTGCTGGGAACGCTGGTGGCGATCTGCACGCTTTCGGACCGGAGGAACCGGCTGATGGCCGTGCCGCGGGCGATCAGCACGGTCTACGTCACCGTGATCCGGGGAACGCCGATGGCGCTTCAGCTGTTCATCATGGCCTTCGTGGTCTTCGCCATCCGGGGCTTTCCCCAGGTGGTGACGGCCATCATCGCTTTCGGGATCAACTCGGGGGCGTACGTGGCGGAGAACATCCGCGCTGGCATCCTTTCGGTGGACATCGGCCAGACCGAGGCGGGGCTTTCCATGGGCCTGTCCCGCCGGACCACCATGATGCGGATCGTCATCCCCCAGGCGATCAAAAACGTGATCCCGGCCATCGGCAACGAGCTGATCGCGCTGATCAAGGAGACCTCCATCGTCAGCATGATCGGCATGAAGGATCTGAACATGGCGGCGCAGGTCATCGGCGGCGGCAACAATCTGGCCACGTATTTCGCCCCGATGCTGGTCGCGGCCTTGTTCTATCTCGCCATCGTCTACACGCTCACCTTCGCGGTGAAGCGCCTGGAAAGGAGGCTTCGGGCCAGTGATAAGCGTTAAGGGGCTCTACAAGCGGTTCGGAGACAACATGGTCCTCAAGGGCGTCTCCTGCGAGGTGGAAAAGGGCGAGAACGTGGTGGTCATCGGCCCGTCGGGCAGCGGCAAGAGCACGTTCCTGCGCTGTATCAACCGGCTGGAGGAGCCGACCTACGGCGAGATCTGGCTGGAGGGGCGGCTGCTGACGGACGTGGATCCGTATCTCCACTTCGACGTGATCCGCCGCTCGAAGACCTATGCCCGCCTTGCGGCCGAGCTGGCCCGCACGGACCCGGGCCTCGGCGCCGACGCGGCGGACGAGGCCGTCATCCGCCGCATCAAGGAGCAGGACCTGCTGCGCCGGAACGAGGGGAGCGACTTCCGCGCCGCCGTGCGCGCCATCGAGAGCGGCTCGCGCGAGAAGATCGAGCTGGCACGGCGGAAGATGGGCATGGTCTTCCAGCACTTTAACCTGTTCCACAACCTGACGGTGATGCAGAACCTGACGCTGGCGCCGGTCCAGCTGAAGCTGAAGACCAGGGCCGAGGCCGAGGAAAAAGCGCTGGAGCTGCTGGCCCGCATCGGGCTCTCCGACAAGCGGGACGAGTACCCCAGCCGCCTGTCCGGCGGCCAGAAGCAGCGCATCGCCATCATCCGCTCGCTCTGCATGGAGCCGGACGTGATGCTGTTCGACGAGCCCACCAGCGCGCTGGACCCCGAAATGGTGGGCGAGGTGCTGAGCCTGATGCGCCAGCTGGCCGAAGCGGGCATGACCATGGTGGTGGTGACCCACGAGATGGGCTTTGCCCGGGAAGTGGGCTCGCGCATCGTGTTCATGGACGACGGCCGGATCACCGAGTCCGGCTCGCCGGACGAGTTTTTCGCACACCCGCAGAACCCGCGCCTGAAGGATTTCCTGTCCAAGGTGCTGTGACGAGATCGATCCCGGATCGCCGGGAAGGATCGGCCCGGAAGGGGGCCGGCCTC
>JAEERN010000043.1 GCA_016285815.1 Clostridiales bacterium | reverse complement strand
CGGCGCGCGGGAGGCGTACCGCCAGCGGCTCTATGCCGAGCGGGACGCCGTGGCCCGCCTGGCGGAGACGGCTCGACAGGCCGCGGCGGGCGAGCGGACGTGGGACGAGCTGTGCGCCGCGCTGGCGGAGGTCCCCTTCGAGCGGTTCGTGCCGGACAAGACCGTGGACCCGGGCGCGTGGGGCGAGATCAAGACCCTGCGGGACGAGGGGAAAAAGCTCGTGGAAAACGCGCGGAAGGGCGTGTTCTCCGTGGACGGCGCGACGCTGACGTCCGACGCGGAGAAGACCGCGGCGGACGTGCGCGCGCTGCTGCGGCTGACCGGGTCGTACCGGGCCGCGTGGCAGAAGAAAAAGACCGAGGCGGGGCTGGTGAGCTTCGACGATATGGAGCATCTGGTCCTGGCCCTGCTGTCCCGGCGGGACGGGGACGGGACGCTGGTCCCGTCGGACTTTGCTAGGGAGTACGGGTCCCGGATCCGCGAGATCATGGTGGACGAGTATCAGGACACCAACGCCGTCCAGGACCGGATCTTCACGCTGCTGGCAGCCGGCGGCGCCCGGCTCTTCGTGGTGGGCGACGTCAAACAGAGCATCTACCGGTTCCGCAAGGCGGAGCCGAGGATCTTCCTGTCGCGCCGCAGGAGGGGCGGCGCGCCGAAGCTGTGCGCCGACGCGGAGAGCGAACGGGAGTTTCCCGACGAATACAACACCGTGGTCATGCGGCGGAACTTTCGCTCCGCCGCCGGGGTGACGGACGCGGTGAACGCGGTCTTCCGCCGCCTGATGACCGAGCCCTTCGGCGAGATGGAGTACGGCCCGGAGGACGAGCTGATCTCCGCCCGCGGCCCTCTCGCCGCGGACGGCGGCGAGGCGGAGTTGGATCTGATCGACGCGGACGCGGGCGAAGAGGACGGGCCGGACGTTTCGGCCCGCGAGCGGGAGGCGCGATGGATCGCCCGGCGGGTCGAGACGCTTTTGGCGTCCGGCCGGACCGTGGAGGAGAAGGGGGGCGCCGTCCGGCCCCTCCGCCCGGACGACGTGGCCGTGCTGATGCGTTCGGCCGCGGGCGGCCGCATGGAGCTCGTGGCCCGGGCGCTGGCCGAACGGGGGATCCCCGTCAACACGGACGCCTGCGGCGACGTCTTCGCCAGCGCCGAGGTGAACGCCGTCATGTCCCTGCTGGCCGCGGTGGACAATCCCGGGCGGGACATCCCGTTCCTGGGCTATCTTCGGTCGCCGCTGGCGGGGTTCACCGCCGACGAGCTGGGCCTTTTGCGGGCCGAGGGAAAGCCGGGGGTCTATGCGGCGGTCTGCGCCGCGGCGGAGGAGGAGACGGCGCTGGGGCGGAAGTGCCGAGCGCTGCTCGCCGGACTGCGCCGCATGCGCCTGGCGGCGGCCGACACGGACGCCGCCTCGGCCGTCGGGACGCTGCTGGACGAGAGCCGGGCCTTCGTGGTGTTCGGCTCCATGGAGGGCGGCGCCGAACGCCGCGCCAATCTAACGCTGCTGCTGGGACTGGCGACGGCGTATACCGAACGGGGCGGGCGCGATCTGGGCGGCTTCGTCCGCAGCCTCGAGCGCTCCTGCGAGCGGGGGACCGAGTTCTCCGCGCCGAAGTCCGGCGCGGCGGGAGTGCGGCTGATGACCGTCCACGCCTCCAAGGGACTGGAGTTTCCCGTGGTGATCCTGGCCAACAGCATGGACCGGATCAACGCCGACTGGAAGCGGGCCAACGTGCTGATCCACCGGGAGACGGGCGTCGGCATGATGGCCGTGGACCGGGAGGCCTTCACCAAGCGCTCCACGCTGCCGCGCGAGGCGGCCGCCGAGCTGCTCGAGGCAGAACAGTTCGCGGAAGAGCTGCGGCTGCTGTACGTGGCCATGACCCGCGCGCGGGACAAGCTGATCGTCACCGGCGTCTGCCGGGATCCGGACAAACTCCGGCGGGAGGTCCGGACCGACGGGTCGCCCGAGCGGATGCGCGCCGTCTGCCGCGCCAAGCCGTTTCTGGGCGCGTGGCTGCTGGCCGCCGCCGAGGCGGGCGGCGTTCCTCTGCGGGTGAACACGGTGGCCGCCGCCGAGGCCGCG
>JAEERN010000042.1 GCA_016285815.1 Clostridiales bacterium | reverse complement strand
GGCGCGCCGGGCGAACAGCGCGGGCAGACCGCGCTCCGGCGGGGGGACGAAGCGCTCCCGCCGGTCGGTCAGGCGCAGCGAGAGGAAATCGCACAGCAGGGCGGTCAGCTCGTCCTGATCGGCGGCGCCGCCGCCGGTCAGGGTCAGGTCCAGCATGGTCCGCTCCGGCGGCCAGGGACAGGCGGCGCGGACGGCCGCCTCCAGCGAGGCCGCGCTTCCGTCGAGGTCGGCCGCTTCGGTCTCGAAACAGCGGCTGCCGCCCAGCGGCACCAGCTCGGCGCGGGCCCCTTCCTGTCCCAGCTCGGCGAACACGGCGCCCTTTTCGCCGGACTCGCCGAAGCCGCGGCACTCCGCCGAGCCGTTCATGACCAGCAGAGCGTTCCCCGCGCGGCGGATGAAGCCCTTGTGGACGTGGCCCAGCGCGACGTAGTCCGCGCCGGTGGCGGCGAGCTGTTCCTCGGTGGCGTGGGAATAGGGGCCGCCGGGGCCCACGTCGCCGTGGAAGATCAGGATCTTCGGCCCGTCGAAGGCCGGGATGCGGAACCCCTCCAGCGGGGCCAGCGACCGGCGCCGCTCGGTGGAGGCCACGCCGGTGACGGAACAGCCGGCCAGCGTCACCGTCTCGGGCGCGACCGTGCGGAAGATGTGGACGTTGGAGCTCCACGGCGCGGCGGTCCACGGCGAGGGCTCGGCGTAAAAATCGTGGTTGCCCGGGGCGAGGAAGACGGGGACGTCCGTCCGGGCGAAGGCCTCGGCGGCGGCCAGCACCGAGTCGTAATACGGCGTGTCCGAGTCGAAGAGGTCGCCGGTGCAGACGATCAGGTCGGCGCGCCGGTCCCGGGCCAGCGCGACGACGTCGGCCACCAGCCGGCGGGACAGCGCCCGCCGCCGGGCGGCAAGCCGGGGAGACAGTTTTTCCAGCGGCGAATCCAGATGCAGATCGCCGAACTGTACGAGGCGGACGCTCACGGGGAGGACACGCTCCTTTCCGGGGATCAGTAGACGATCCAGTTGAACAGATCGCAGAAGGGGTCGCTGTCGCTGACGCTGACGTTCCCGATGCGGAACCGGCGGCTGACACAGATCACGTCCTGCTTGTACCCCAGCGGGATCAAAGGCGTCTCGCCGGCGACGAGGGCGTTGATCTGGGCCGCAGTGCGGGCCGAGCGCCGGTGTCCGGCGGAGAAAAAGCTGTCCAGCAGCGCGTCCAGTCCGGCGATGGAAAAGTTGTTGAAGTTCTGGCTGCCCGAATAGGCCAGCAGATAGCGGAAGTCAAAGTCCGGCGAGACCTCGGTCTCGCAGAGGGCCAGCTCGAAGTTCCCGCTCTTCAGAACGGCGGCCATGTCGTCGGTGGGGATCAGCCGGGTCTCGACGCCCAGCCGGGTCAGATCGGCCGCGACCAGCTCCGCCGCGGCCTGTTTGACCGCGCTCTTGCCGCAGACCAGCCGGACGGACAGGACCTTGTCCTCCGCGTCCAGCCACTTTCCGCTGACGAAGCGGAAGCCCGCCTCGGCAAGGCCGCTCCGGGCGGCGGCCATGTCCAGCGCCGGCGCGGGGCCGGGCGGGACCCCCGTCACGCTTTCGGGGTAGAGCCCGTCGGACCAGATCACGCCGGGAAGGGCCGCCGTCAGGGCGGCCTTGTCCACGGCGGCGGCCAGCGCCGCGCGGACCGCCCCGCTGCCGGTGACGGCGTAGTACGACGTGTTGAAGGCGAGATAGAGAAAGCGCCGGCTCATGACGGGATAGACGTCGCAGTTGCCCGCGAGCCGCTGCAGCGACTCGCTCAGGGGGTCGATGCGGATCAGATTGGCGTTCCCCGAGACGATGCTGTAGATCAAAGCGTCCCGGTTGTCCACGTTGGTCAGCAGGATCAGGTTGACCGGGAACGCGCCGTCCTGGGGGCGGCCGTACCACGTCTCGTTGGCGATGAGATACGTCGAGTGTTCGGATTCGACCATCCGGTACCGCCCGCAGCCCACGGCGCTGCCGGTGACGCCGGTGCCGTACTTGACGACGGGAACGTCCAGCATATACGCCAGCGAGCCCTCGGAGCCGGCCAGCGTCAGCGTCACGGCGGACGGCCCGGCGGCGCGGATCTCCGTCACGTTGGCCAGCCGCGCGGCATAGGCCGAGTCCTCGTGGGTCCGGGCCGTCTCCAGCGACCAGACCACGTCGCGGGACGTGACCGGAGAGCCGTCGTGAAAGACGGCGTTCGGATCCAGCTCGACGGTGACGGTCAGCTCCTCGGTCCGGATCGACGAGGCCAGCCGGGGGACCGCCTCTCCTGCGGCGTTGACGGTGAAAAGCCCGTCGAACAGCAGGGCGAAGACGGTGTCGTTGACGGGGTCGTGGGTCAAAAGCGGGCGGAGAAGGCCCGTTTCGCCCGGCGCGAAGGGCAGGGCGAACAGGGTGTTGACCGACGGGTCCGGCGGGGTCAGCGGTTCGGAGGCGGCGGTGGAATCCGGCACCGAGGAATCGGGGCCCGGCTCTGCGGGCTCGGACGAACAGGCGGAGAGAGCCCCCGCCAGACAGGACAGGAGCAAAAGCGCCGGCAGAATTTTTCGGAAGGCTCGTTTCATAGGATGTCCTTAGGGGGCGGCCGTCAGCGAAGGCCGATCACGGCCGCCATGCTGCCGCGCCGGTCGCCGGTGCGGCGGTGGGAATAGTATTTGTCGGAGAGACAGCAGGTGCAGTCGGGGGAGAGGAAGACCTGGCCGACGCCGCGGGCCTCGGCCAGCGCGGCGTTGATCCGCTTGAGATCCACGGAAAACCGCCCGTCCGGAGCGGGACGCACGGCGTCCCGGAGCGCCCCGGCGGGAAGGACCGCCAGCGCGTCGGTCACGTCGGCGTGGGTCAGGAAACAGCAGGGACCGATGGCGGGCCCCACGGCGACGATCAGGTCGGCGGGCCTGGCGCCCAGCGCGGCCAGCCGCTCG
>JAEERN010000041.1 GCA_016285815.1 Clostridiales bacterium | reverse complement strand
GGGGCGATGTCGCCCTCCAGCGTGCCGCGGGTGAAGTCTGGCTCGCTGTCCGCAGGCTCCAGCAGGCGGTGCTGGATGAGCTGGTACTTGACGGCGCGGTCCGCGCACATCTTGCACGACGGCGTGTTGCCGCAGTGGAAGCCCATGAAGGTGTCGGACAGGGCATAGGGGAACCTGCCGGCCACAGACGCCTCGTACAGCGCGCGGGGCACGGTGTTGTTGATGTCCAGCAGCGTGACTGCGTCGCCCGTGACACAGGCGCCGATGTACTCGCTGAGCGCGCCGTAGACGTCCACCTCGCACGCCACGGGGATGCCCCGGGCCGCCAGACGGGAGTTGACGTAGCACGGCTCAAAGCCGAAGGTCTCGGGAAAGGCGGGCCAGCACTTGTCGGCAAAGGCGACGTACTTCCGGGCGCCGCGGTGCTGTTCGGCCCAGTCCAGCAGGGTCAGCTCGAACTGCGCCATGCGGGGCAGAAGGTCGGGATAGCGGTTGCCGGAGACGCCCAGCTCGGCGGCCATGTCCGCGCAGACCCCGTCGATGCGCGGGTCGCCCGCGTGGGCGCGATAGCTGACCAGCAGGTCCAGCTCAGAGTTCTCCTCGATCTCGACGCCCAGCTCGTAAAGCCCCTTGATGGGGGCGTTGCAGGCGAAAAAGTCCTGGGGGCGGGGGCCGAAGGTGATGATCTTCAGGTTCGCCGCGCCGATCAGCGCCCGGGCCACGGGGACAAACTTTTCGATCTCGGCGGCGATCTCTTCGGCGGTGCCCACCGGGCTGGCGGGGATGTGGGCCCGGAGACGGCGCATGCCGAGGTTGTAGGAACAGTTCAAAAGTCCGCAGAACGCGTCTCCCCGGCCGTTGATCAGGTCTCCGTCCCCCTCGGCCGAGGCGGCGTACATACAGGGGCCGCCGAATTCCCGGGCGATCAGCGTCTCCGGCGTTTCGGGGCCGAAATTGCCCAGCAGCACGCAGGCGGCGTTGCAGCCGGCGGCCTTCAGATCGGCCGCGGCGGCCAGCGCGTCGGCTTCGTTTTCCACCGTGACGGGGCACTCGTAAAGCGATCCGCCCGCCGCGGCGGCCACGGCCTCGCGCCGGCGGATCGAAAGACCGATGGGGAAACAGTCGCGGGAGACGGCCACGAGGCCGAGCTTGACTTCGGGAATATTTGCGTTCATGACAGGCTTCCTCCAAATAATGATCAAAGTGGGGAAATCGCGGGAACACCGCTATCATAGTACCATTTTTCGGGCGGTTTGTCAACGGCTCCCGCCGCGTTTCCGCCCGCGCCCGGCCCCGCCGCGGCGCGCAGGGCGGGGCGCGTTGCGCATCCCCGCGGTTTGTGGTATAATGCTTTCGAAAGCAGAGCGGAAAGGAGGGATCCGGATGGACCGGCGCATCGTGGTGTTCGACGTGGAGACGCCGAACCAGGCGAACGACCGCATGAGCGCCATCGGCGTGACCGTGGTGGAGGGCGGCGCGGTGACGGCCGAGTGGGGCACGCTGGTGGACCCGGAGTGCGCCTTCGACCGGTTCAACGTCCGGCTGACCGGGATCACCCCGCAGACGGTGCGCGGCGCGCCGCGCTTCCCCGAGCTGTGGCCGCGGCTGGAGCCCCTCTTCGACGGGGCCGTGCTGGCGGCGCACAACGCCCCCTTCGACCTGTCCGTGCTGGCCCGGTGCCTTTCGGACTACGGCGTCGTCTGGCGGCGCACGGCGGAGTACGTCTGCACCTGCCGGATGAGCCGCGCCTGTTGGCCGGGGATGGAGAACCACCGGCTGGACACGGTATGCGGCGCGCTGGGGATCGACCTGTTCCACCACAACGCGGCCAGCGACAGCCGCGCCGCGGCGGAGATCCTGCTGGCGTGCCGGCGGCTGGGCACCCGGCCGGAGCGGTTCCTGCGGCAGTACGATCTGGCCCTGCGTCGGACCCTGTGACGGCGGAGCGGGCGAAAAGCGCCGCCAAGAGAAAAGCCGCTCCGGCGCGAGCGCGCGCCGAAGCGGCCGGAAGGGCTTTCCGAAAGGGGAGCGGGTGCGGGTGCGCTCAGCCGTGGATCCGGTCGATCAGGACCCAGTCGAGCTGACGGGACACGATCCCGTGGACCCTGCCGCCGCCCAGGGTGTCCATGCCGCGGTAGTATTCCAAAAGGATCGTCTCCGCGTCCGCGCCGCCGTCCCGCAGGGCGGCAAGGCGGCCGTGCAGCGCGGCCAGGTCGACGTAATTCGCGTATCCGGTGGGGTCGCTCTCCGGGGTCGGCTTGAGATAGAACTCATAGTCGTAAAGATTGTCCTCGATGCCCCGGATATACTTGTCGACCAGCTGCGCCGCGGTGCGGACGAAGATCCCGTCGGGATCGGACAGCTCGATGTTCCAGGCGATCTTGTCCTCCAGCTCCCGCTTGCGGGCGAGCTGTTCGTCCGACAGAGTCTCCAGCGCGTCCAGCGCGGCCAGCTCTTCGGTCCAGGCGCGGAATTCCTGCGACTTTTCGGCGTAACAGGCGGCCTCTTTTTCCACGGCCTTCATGTCCCGGGCCAGCCGCGCCTCGGGCGAATCGTCGTAGCACAGGAACAGCACGGCGACAGAGTGGCCCATGTCGTCGTCCTCGAATTTGACCTGGGTCCAGGCGTCTTCGGGGACGTCGTACCGGGACAGATCGAAGTACGTTTCCGGCGCGGTCGGATCAGGGGTGGGAGCCGCGGCGGCGCCGGAGGGTGCCGGGGACGGGACCGCTTCCGCGGCGGCGGGATCGGATCCGGCGAGGGAGAAGCCGGGGCCTTCCGTCCCGCTGAAGGCGGGCTCGGCCGCCGGGGCCAGATCGGCGGTGCGGACGACGGCCCAAACCGCCCCGGCCGCGCCCAGCGCCAGCACGAGGGCGATCAGGACGATGAGAAGTTTCTTTTTCATGGGATCTCCTCCTTCTCTCTCTCCGGGAGCCTTTTCCGGAAGCGGCGGACAAGGACCGGGCAAACGAGCGCGGGTTTCGCCGCGGCGCGCAGAGCAGATCGTCTATTTTCCTATTAACAAGGATAGCACAGGCGGGACGCGGCGTCAAGGCCGAAAGTGGAACAGAACGGATAATTCTCCGTTTTGCACAATTGGGCGGTGGCGGATTTGTGCGATAAGACAAAAAAACAGAACCTGGCCGCCTGCGCGCTCCGCCGCCTGCGGACCGCGGCGGCGGGAGAGAAAAAATGTCGCGCGGCAGGCGACCTGCCGGCGGGGGAGACGTGGTATCCTGACAGCGGACGGGGCGGCAAAGCGCGGCCCCGCGGAATAACGGCCCAGAGCTGAAGCGAAGGAGAACGGATATGGAAAAGACCATCCGCGTGAGCGGGACGGGGAAGATCAGCGTGAGCCCGGACGTCGTCGAGCTGACGATCCGGCTGTCGACGCTGGACAAAAAGTACGAAAAGGCCGTGGCGGGCACGGGGCGAAAGGCCGAGGCCCTCGCCGCCGCCGCGGCGGAGGCGGGCTTTGCGCCGGGCGACCTGAAGACCACGCTCTTCCGCGTGGAGGTGGAAAACGAGAACCGTCAGGACGCGGACGGGGTCTGGCGCAATCACTTCGTGGGGTACGACTGCGCCCACGCCGTAAAGCTGTCGTTCCCGCTGGACATGGAGCGGCTGGCCCGGCTGATCGACGCGATCTGCGGCTGTCTGTCCGAGCCGGACCTGAACGTGGCGTTCACCGTCGCCGACCGGGACCGCGTCGCCGACGAGCTGCTGCGCGACGCCGCGCGGAACGCGGCCCGCAAGGCCGCGGTCCTGGCCGAGGCCGCGGGCGTGACGCTGGGCGAGCTGGTCTCAGTGGACTACAGCTGGAACGAGCTGCGCGTCTTTTCCGACACGGATCTCTGCCTCAACGAGCCCATGATGAAGGCCAGCCGGGCGGTGGCGGACATGGTGCCAGAGGACGTGGACCTCAGCGACTCCGCCGTTTTCGTCTGGCGCATCGGCGAGGCCCCGGCGGACGGGCGCAGGGCGGTCACGCTGTAAAGCGGATCGGCATTACGACGGAGGGCCGGAAAAGAAAGCAAAACAACTTTGCAAAAACGCGTCCGGCGGACGGGAGACCGTCCGCCGGACGCGGCCTGCCGCGCGGCAAAACGCCGCGCGGATTCACTTTTTCCCGGTGAACTCGGGGTTGAAGGCGTAGAAGTTTTTGGCGTTCAGCTCGTCGGTGACGGTGCGCAGCGCCTCGCCGAAGCGCTGGAAGTGGACGATCTCGCGTTCGCGCAGGAAGCGGATGGCGTCCCGCACGTCCGGGTCGTCCACCAGCCAGAGGATGTTGTCGTAGGTGGTCCGGGCCTTTTGCTCGGCGGCCAGATCCTCGCTGAGGTCGGTGATGGCGTCGCCCTTGGATTGGAGATAGGCCGCGGTGAAGGGCACGCCGCTGGCCGAGGCGGGGTAGACGCCGACGCCGTGGTCGACGAAATACGCCTCGAACCCGCCGCGGCGGATCTCGTCCACGGAGAGGTTCCGGGTCAGCTGGCGGACGATGGCGGACACCATCTCCGCGTGGCCCAACTCTTCGGTGCCAACGTCCGTCAGGACGGCCTTGACCTTGTCGTAGGGCATGGTATAGCGCTGGTTCAGATAGCGGGTCGCCGCGCCGAGCTCGCCGTCGGGGCCGCCCAGCTGGGTCAGGATGATCCGCGCGGCGGCGGGGTCCGGGCGGGCGATCTTCACCGGATAGGCCAGCATTTTTTCATAGGTCCACATATCAGTCCGCGTCCTCCCAGGGCCAGGGGCCCTCGACCCAGCGCCAGGGACGGTCGCCGTCCGCGGCGGCGGCGGTCAGCGGGCCGTATTTTTCAGCGTAGGCGGCCGCGGCCGAGGACAGCGCGCCGCGCAGGGCCCGGCGGCGGGCCAGCGCCGCGGCGCAGTCCGGATGGGTGTCGAGAAAGAGCTCGACGTCGGCCGCGGAAAAGGCGTGGCTCTGAACGGTCCGGAGCATCCTTTCGCGTTCGGTCATCGGTCTCCTCCCGCCGCGAGGAACGGCTTGTCGAGCGCGGGAAAGACGGTGCCCCGCGCCAGAGCGGTCTCCGGGTCGTAGGGCGTCTCCCAGCTCTGAACGGGGACGTAAAGCATCGCAAGTGCCATGCCGGCGGCGGCGCCGCCGCCGGTTTCGACGGTTTCCATGTTCGGTCTCCCTTGTCGGTCGTTTTGCGGAAAGAGCGGTCCTCTTTCCGTGTCATCCTATGCCCGCCGGGGGCGGTTTGTCACTTGACACTGCAGGTGCCGTGTGCTATCATAGTAGCGAGATTTTGGGGGAGGCGAGCGCTGTGAGCAGATTTGTGATCTCGGGCTTCGCGGACGAAGCCGCCAAGTACATCCCGGACCAGTTGGACGTGCTGGACCCGCTGGGGATCCGCTATATCGAGCTGCGCGGCTGCGGCGACAAGAACGTCGGCAAGCTCACCGAAGCGGAGGGCGAAGCCTTCGCCCGGCTTCTGGCCGACCGCGGCTATCGCGTCAGCGCCATCGGGTCGGGCGTCGGCAAGACGAAGATCGACTCCGATCTGGACGAGCACTTCGCGTTTTTCATGAACAACCTGCGCATGGCGCAGATCTTCGGCGCGCCGTACGTCCGGATGTTCAGCTTCTATCCCGGCGAGGACGGCGAGCCGATCTCGCGCCACCGGGACACGGTCCTGCGCCAGTGGGAGCGGTACGTCCGCGAGGCGGACAAGGTCGGCGTCCGGCTGCTGCACGAGAACGAGGGCGGGATCTACGGGCAGATGCCCTATTGCTGCCGGGATCTGGCGGAGACGCTGGGCATCGGTCTGATCTTCGACCCGGCCAACTTCATCCAGTCCGGCGTCCGGCCGTACCCCGACGCCTTCGACATCCTGAAGAAATACGTGAAGTACCTGCACGTCAAGGACTGCCGCATGGCCGACGGACAGGTCCAGCCCTGCGGCTACGGCGACGGCAGGCTGGCCGAGATCTTCCAAAAGCTGGACGCGGCCGGCTTCGAGGGGTTCCTGTCGCTGGAGCCGCACCTGAAGAAGTTCGACGGCTTCGACGGGCTGGAGCTCGAGGGCGGGAAGAAACAGACGATCTTCGCCATGCAGGACCACGGGGCCAAGACCTTCCACGTGGCCGCCGAGGCGCTGTTCCAGACCCTGCGGAGCGTCGGCATCGAGCCGCATCTCGGGCTCTGACCGCGCAAGACCGATCCACCCCGGCAATGCCGGAGAAAATAACCACTGACAGAGGAGACGAAACCAATGAAGATCATCATCGATACGCCGGAAGCCATCGCCCGCGCCGCTGCGCAGCGGTACGTTGAACTGCTCGGCCGCAAGCCGGACGCCGTTCTGGGCTATGCCACGGGTTCCACGCCGCTGGGTCTGTACGCCGAGCTGGCGCGTCTGTGCAAGGCGGGCGAGCTGTCCTTTGCCCGCGCCACCACCTTCAATCTGGACGAGTACATCGGCCTCGACGGCACCAACGACCAGAGCTATCGCTATTTCATGGACAAGAACCTGTTCGACCTCATCGACATCCCCAAGGAGAACACCAACGTCCCCTGCGGGCTGGACATGACCGACGAAAAGGCCGCCGAGTACGACCGCCGCATCGAGGCGGCGGGCGGCATCGATCTGCAGCTGCTGGGCATCGGCAACAACGGACACATCGGCTTCAACGAGCCGGGAACGCCCTTCGGCTCCATCACGCACACGATGCACCTGACCGAGTCCACGATCCAGGCCAACTCCCGCTTTTTCGCGTCGGCGGCCGACGTGCCCACCTCCGCCGTGACCATGGGTATCAAGACCGTCATGAACGCCCGCAGCATCCTGTTCATCGCGCTGGGCTCCGTCAAGGCCGAGATCGTGAAGAAGATGCTCTGCGGACCGGTGACCGAAGAGGTCCCGGCCTCGGTGCTCCAGCTGCACCCGGACGTGGAGGTCTATCTGGACCCCGCCGCCGCTGCGCTGCTGTAAGCCGCTTTTTTCGGGGAAAGCCGTCAAACGAAAAAAGAAGCTGAGGTCGGCACGGAAAGTGTGCAACGGCCCAATACCGAGCATACACCTTCCGCTAACTCAGCTTCCAATATAAGATAGCACGTCATAGACAAACCGTCAACACGGAATACACCGGCGCGCCCGCTCCCGCTTCGGCGGGAGCGGGCGTTTTTCGCCGCACGGGGAGAGCGCGGCGCGGTTTTCCGGTATGAGATAGGATACGGAAAAAGACCGCGCCGGACGGAAGAAAAGAATTCCTCGCGGGGCAAAAAAAGACTTGACTTGCCTGTCTCCGTGTGCTATAATACACAATACTGGTGTTTTATGGATGGAAAGGAGGTGCCATATGCCAACATTCAATCAGTTAGTCCGCAAAGGGAGAGAGCAGTCCTCGAAAAAGTCCAAGGTCCCGGCTCTGCAGTTCGCCATGAACAGCCTGAAGCAGCGGCCCGTCCACAGATCGTCCCCGCAGAAGCGCGGCGTCTGCACGGTCGTCACGACCCGGACCCCGAAGAAGCCGAACTCCGCTATCCGCAAGGTCGCGAGAGTCCGTCTCACCAACGGCTTCGAAGCCACCGCTTATATCCCCGGTATCGGTCACAACCTGCAGGAGCACTCCGTCGTGATGATCCGCGGCGGCCGTGTCAGAGACCTGCCTGGCGTCCGTTACCACATCATCCGCGGCGTCCTGGATACGCAGGGGACCGCGAACCGGATGCAGGCCCGTTCCAAGTACGGCGCGAAGCGTCCGAAGGCCGGCGCGTCCAAGTCCCGCTAAACGGACCGGACGAAGCAGCAAGATCGCATTTTCTCACTTTTGCTTTGCAGAAGGTTTTGATATACCGGAATCCCGGTCGTATCCGCCTTTGCGGGGCATAAGGCGGGAAGCGGAACGCTTTCCGAGTACCGATGAGGTCATTATTTTTGATGAAGGAGGGAAGTATTGTGCCGAGAAGAGGTGGAATACCGAAGCGCGAGGTGCTGGCGGATCCGATCTACAACTCCGTGATCGTGACCAAGCTGGTCAACGGCGTGATGTACGACGGGAAAAAGGGCGTCGCCCAGAAGATCGTCTACAGCGCCTTTGACACCGTCGCGGAAAAGACCGGAAAACCCGCTCTGGAAGTCTTTACCGCCGCGCTGGAAAACGTCATGCCCGTGCTCGAGGTCAAGGCCCGCCGTGTCGGCGGCGCCACGTATCAGGTCCCGATCGAAGTCAGACCGGACCGTCGTCAGACCCTGGGCCTGCGCTGGCTCATCAATTTTTCGCGGAACCGCAGCGAGCGGACCATGGCGGAAAAGCTGGCCGGCGAGATCATCGACGCTTCCAACAACACCGGCAACGCCGTGAAACGCCGCGAGGATCAGCACAAGATGGCTGAGGCCAACAAGGCTTTCGCGCATTATCGCTGGTAGAATGCGCATAATACCCCAAGCGAACACATTTTTGGAGATAGTATAAGCATATGCCAAGACAGTTTCCCCTGGAAAGAACAAGAAATATCGGGATCATGGCGCACATCGACGCGGGCAAGACCACGACCACCGAGCGGATCCTCTATTACACGGGGATCAACTATAAGATCGGTGAGACGCACGACGGCACCGCGACCATGGACTGGATGGAGCAGGAGCAGGAGCGGGGCATCACCATCACCTCTGCTGCTACTACCGCCATGTGGAAGGATCACCGGATCAACATCATCGACACGCCGGGACACGTCGACTTTACCGTCGAGGTGGAGCGTTCGCTGAGAGTTCTCGACGGGGCCGTCACGGTCTTCTGCGCCAAGGGCGGCGTCGAGCCGCAGTCGGAGACCGTGTGGAGACAGGCAGACAAGTACAACGTTCCCCGCATGGCTTACGTCAACAAGATGGACATCACCGGTGCGGATTTCTTCCGCGTCATGACGATGATGCGCGACCGGCTCAAGTGCAACCCGGTCGCCATCCAGCTGCCCATCGGATGCGAGGACACCTACGTCGGTCTGGTTGACCTTGTCCAAATGAAGGCGTTCTATTATATGGATGACAAGGGCACGGACATCCAGTGCCGCGACATCCCCGAGGACATGACCGAGCTGGCGGCGGAGTACCGCGGAAAGCTTCTGGAGGCCGCGTCGGAATTCGACGACGAGCTGATGGAGACTTATCTGGAGGACGCCGACGCCGTGACCGAGGAGATGCTCAAGCGGGCCATCCGCACGGGCACGCTGGCGGTCAAGCTGATCCCCGTCCTCTGCGGGACCAGTTACCGGAACAAGGGCGTTCAGAAGCTGCTGGACGCGGTGGTGGACTATCTGCCCTCGCCGCTGGACGTCGAGTCCATCAAGGGCGTCGACCCCGACACCGGCGAGGAAGTGGAGCGGCATCCCGACGAGGACGGCGCCTTCGCGGCGCTGGCCTTCAAGATCGCCACGGACCCCTTCGTCGGCAAGCT
This sequence comes from Clostridiales bacterium, assembly GCA_016285815.1. Classification (GTDB taxonomy): domain Bacteria; phylum Bacillota; class Clostridia; order Oscillospirales; family QAMX01; genus SIG499. The sequence continues at coordinate 2,730 of JAEERN010000041.1, read as the reverse complement.
CACCTTCGCGCGGATCTATTCCGGCAAGGCCGAGTCCGGCAAGGCGGTCTACAACTCCGTCAAGCGCCAGCGCGAGCGGCTGGGGCGGCTTCTGCACATGCACGCGAATCACCGCGAAGACGTGGACTGCGTCTATGCGGGCGACATCTGCGCCATCGTCGGCCTGAAGAACACCACCACGGGAGACACCCTCTGCGACGAGCAGCACAAGGTGGTCCTGGAAAGCATGGAGTTCCCGGAGCCGGTCATCCGCGTCGCCATCGAGCCCAAGACCAAGGCGGGCGCCGAGAAGATGGGCATCGCGCTGGCGAAGCTGGCGGAGGAGGACCCGACCTTCAAGGCCTATACCGACCAGGAGACCGGGCAGACCATCATCGCCGGCATGGGCGAGCTGCATCTGGAGATCATCGTCGACCGGCTGCTGCGCGAGTTCCGCGTGGAGGCCAACATCGGCAAGCCCCAGGTCGCCTATAAGGAGACCATCACCAAGGCTGCCACGGTGGATACGCGCTACGTGCGTCAGACCGGCGGCAAGGGACAGTTCGCCCACGTCAAGCTGACGGTGGAACCCAACGAGTCCGGCAAGGGCTTTGAGTTCGTCGACGCCGTCACCGGCGGCGCTATCCCCAAGGAGTACATCCCCGCGGTGGAGGAGGGCGTCAAGGGCGCCATGCTGTCCGGCTGTCTGGCCGGCTACAACGTGGTGGACGTGAAGGTCACGCTGTTCGACGGCTCGTTCCACGAGGTGGACTCGTCGGAGATGGCGTTCAAGATCTGCGGTTCCATGGCGTTCAAGGAGGCCTCCGCCAAGGCGGATCCCATCCTGCTGGAGCCCATCATGAAGGTCTCGGTCACCGTGCCGGAGGACTATATGGGCGACGTCATCGGGGACCTTCAGTCCCGTCGGGCCCAGATCCAGAACATCATGTCCCGCACCGGCGCGGAGCAGATCGACGCGTTCGTGCCGCTGTCCGAGATGTTCGGGTATGCGACCGCGCTGCGTTCGCGCACCCAGGGCCGCGGCGTTTACGCCATGGAGCCCAGCCATTACACCGAGGTTCCCAAGCAGATCCAGGAAAAACTGGCTGTGAACCGGCGCGACGGGCGGTAAAGGCCGCACCGGCGCCCGCCCCGGTCCGCGGGGCGAAAAAAATAATCGGATGACAACAAAAAAAGGGCTTGCAAAAATCCTTTCGATGTTGTAAAATTAACTTGATTGAGATCAAACACAGGAGGAAGAATCCAAAATGGCAAAGGCTAAATTTGAAAGAACGAAGCCCCATGTCAATATTGGCACCATCGGCCATGTTGACCACGGCAAGACCACCCTTACCGCGGCTATCACCAAGGTCCTCGCCCTCGAGGATCCGGCCAAGGCCAGCTTCACGGCTTACGACGCGATCGACAAGGCCCCTGAAGAGAAGGCCCGCGGCATCACGATCAACACCGCTCACGTCGAGTATCAGACCGACGCCCGGCACTATGCCCACGTCGACTGCCCCGGACACGCCGACTATATCAAGAACATGATCACCGGCGCGGCTCAGATGGACGGCGCGATCCTCGTCGTCGCTGCCTCCGACGGCGTTATGGCCCAGACTTACGAGCACATCCTGCTCGCCCGTCAGGTCGGCGTTCCCGCCATCGTCGTCTACATGAACAAGTGCGACCAGGTCGACGACCCCGAGCTGCTCGAGCTCGTCGAGATGGAGATCCGCGAAGCCCTGAACAAGTATGACTTCCCGGGCGACGACACCCCCATCATCCACGGTTCCGCTCTGAAGGCCCTGACCTCTGAGTCCACCGACCCCAACGATCCGGACTACGCCTCCATCATCGAACTGATGAACGCGGTCGACACCTACATCCCGACTCCGGCCCGCAAGGACGACATGCCCTTCCTGATGCCCGTCGAGGACGTTATGACCATCACCGGCCGCGGCACCGTCGCCACGGGCCGTGTCGAGCGCGGCGTTCTGAAGCTCAACGACTCGGTCGAGATCGTCGGCCTGCGCGAAGAGTCCAGAACCTGTGTCGTCACCGGCATCGAGATGTTCCGCAAGCTGCTCGACTTCGCTCAGGGCGGCGACAACATCGGCACGCTGCTGCGCGGCGTCCAGCGCAAGGAGATCGAGCGCGGACAGGTCCTGGCGAAGCCGGGCTCCATCAAGCCTCTGACCCACTTCTCCGGCCAGGTCTACATCCTGACCAAGGAAGAGGGCGGCCGTCACACCGCGTTCGTTTCCAACTACCGTCCGCAGTTCTACTTCCGTACGACGGACGTCACCGGCGTCATCCATCTGCCCGAGGGCGTTGAGATGTGCATGCCTGGCGACCACGTCACCATCGACGTCGATCTGATCTACCCGATCGCCATCGAGGAAGGCCTGCGCTTCGCCATCCGCGAAGGCGGCAGAACCGTCGGCAACGGCGTTGTTGCTTCCTGCAGCTAAGGTTTCGTGTTTCAAAGCCGCCGCAGCGTCTGACCGTTGCGGCGGCTTGCCCTTTTGAAAGGGACCGGCCGGGAGACGGCCGGAGCGGAGGGGCGGAGACCCGGACGGCCCGCCGCCCCGGCGGAAGAGGAGGAAGTGCGGTATGGCAAAGACCGGCGGGAAAGGCGGCCGGGACCGGAGCGCTCCGGCGGCGCGCGGCGGCGTGCGGGGGTGTCTGGTCTGGTGCGCCGTCGGCGCGATCGTGTGGGCGGCTGCGGCGGCGGCGAACACGGTGTTC
>JAEERN010000040.1 GCA_016285815.1 Clostridiales bacterium | reverse complement strand
GTTCCGCGCGATGCGGGCCAGATACGCGCCCAGACGCGCCGGCCGGGCCGGCGGGATGGCGTTCCACGCCGCCAGCAGCGCGTCGGAGACGCACTCCTCCGCGTCCTGCCGGTTGCCGAGGATGTTCTCGGCCACCCGCAGACACCGCGGCCCGTACCTCTGTTCGGACAGCGCCACCGCCTCTTCCGACCGTTGGACAAACAACTCGACCAGCCTTTCGTCGTCCACGCCGCTTCTCCTCTCCGATCTCGTTCTGCTTTTGCTTTTGAGGTCCCTCACCCTGTATGACGGGATTCGCGCCGCCGGGGTCACGCCGCCGGTGAAAAATTTTTCGCCGCGCCCGCCGAACGGGTTTCAAAAGGCCGGCGGGAAGCCCTCCCGCCGGCCGAAAACCGCTTTTTATCTGACGTATTCGAACTCGAAGTTGTTGATGTCCACCGTGTCGCCTTCGCGGATGCCCACCTGCTCCAGCTTTTCGAACACGCCCATGTCCCGCAGCACGCGCTGCATATACCCCAGCGACTCATAGTCGTCCGGGTCCACCAGCGCGATGGCCTCCATCATCTTTTTGCCGTAGACGTGATAGACTCCGTCCTCCACCTCGACGCGGATCCCGTCGTCCGCCTCCGCCTGGGGAACGAACTCCGGCTCGAACACGCGGATGGGAGGCAGATGGGCCAGCTCGGCCGCGGCGCGCTCCATGAGCTCCCGCGTGCCTTCGGCCGCGGCGGCGGTCATGGGGAACACCGGGATCCCCTGGGCCGCACAGTACTCCGTCAGGCGCCTCAGGTTCTCGCCGTCCGGCGCCAGATCGCACTTGTTGGCCGCCACGATCTGGGGCCGGGCGGCCAGCTCTTCGGAATAGAGGAACAGCTCCGAGTTGATCCGCTCGAAATCCTCCACCGGGTCCCGCTCTTCGCTGCCGGAGACGTCGACGATGTGGATCAGCAGGCGGCACCGCTCGACGTGGCGCAGGAATTCCGTGCCGAGGCCGGTGCCGTCCGCCGCGCCCTCGATCAGACCCGGGATGTCCGCCATGACGAAGGACGTGTCCCCCACGGTGACGATGCCGAGGTTCGGCACCAGCGTGGTGAAGGGATAGTTGGCGATCTTGGGCCGCGCGGCGCTGACCACCGAGAGCAGCGTGGACTTTCCCACGTTGGGGAACCCCACGAGGCCCACGTCCGCCAGCAGCTTCAGCTCCAACGTCACCTCGCGCTCTTCGCCCTTGAGGCCGCTGTGGGCAAAGCGCGGCGCCTGACGGGTGGGCGTGGCGAAGTGGCTGTTGCCCCAGCCGCCCCGGCCGCCCCGGGCGACGACGAACTCGCGGTTCTCGCCGCTGAGATCGCAGATGACCAGACCGCTGGCCCGGTCCTTGACCACGGTGCCGTCCGGCACCCGCAGCACCAGCGGCGCGCCGTCCCGGCCGAAGCACCTCTTCGCGCCGCCGTTCCCGCCGTTGCCCGCCGCGTACTTGCGGCGGTATTTAAAGTCCATCAGCGTGCTCAGGTTGGGGTCCGTCCGCAGGATGACGTCCCCGCCCCGGCCGCCGTCGCCCCCGTCCGGGCCGCCGGCCGCCACATATTTCTCCCGGTGGAATGAGACGGCGCCGTTGCCGCCGTCCCCCGCCCGCAGCAGGATGTTTGCGCTGTCGATAAACATACTCTTCGTTCCTCAGCAAAAATGAAAGACTGCCGCAGGCGCGTCAGACCCCCGCGAACACCCGGTCCGGCGGAGATCCGGCGCCCCCTGCGGCAGCCCGATCTTCTGAATCGACGGCGGCTTACTGCTCGACCGGATAGACAGAGACCTTCTTGCGGTCCTTGCCCACGCGCTCGAACTTGACGGTGCCGTCCGCCATGGCGAACAGGGTGTCGTCCCCGCCGATGCCGACGTTGGTGCCCGGGTGGATCTTCGTGCCGCGCTGGCGAACGAGGATGTTGCCCGCGACGACGTACTGCCCGTCGGCCTTCTTGGTGCCAAGGCGCTTCGACTCGCTGTCGCGGCCGTTCTTCGTGGAACCGACGCCCTTTTTATGTGCAAAAAACTGCAGTCCGATTTTCAGCATGTGATTTGTCCGTACCTTTCAAAGATTTGTTGTTCCGGCGCTCTCCTCACAGACGGAGACCCGGAGATAAGTTCCGTACTCTTCCGCGACGCCCTCCAGCGCGGCCTTGACCGCCCGAAGGATCCCGTCGCAGTCCGCCTTCGCCGCGTCGTCCTCCGACGCGAGCCGCAGCACGATGCGGGGCTCGTCCCCGCCGCGGACGTCCGCGGCGACCTTGTGGCCGCGCACGTCGGACAGATAGCTCTCCGCCACGGTCACCGCCATGGAGACCGCCGCGCAGACGACGTCGTTCCCGGCTTCGGCATAGCCGCTGTGGCCCAGGAACTCCGCCCCGCAGAGCTTCCCGTCCCGCATGAAAAAGCGGACTCTGGTCATGGGTCAGCCGATGATCTTGCTGATCTGGACCTTGGTGTAGGGCTGGCGATGTCCCTGACGTCTTCTGTAGTTCTTCTTGGCGTTGTACTTGAAGACGAGGATCTTCTTCGCCTTGGCGTTCTTGACGACCGAGGCCTCGACAGCGGCGCCCTCGATATAGGGCTTGCCGATGACGGTCCCCTCGTCGCCGGAGATCACGGTGACCTTGTCGAACTTGACGGTCTCGCCGGCCTCGGCGCCGAGCTTTTCCAAAAAGACGACGTCGCCCTCCTGGACCTTGTACTGCTTTCCGCAGGCTTCAAAAACTGCGTACATCCCTGTGTGTTCCCCTTTCTGTCGACTGACGGCGCGCAGCGCCGTGTAACTCCCGCTCGGTCAGACGGCGCGCTGCAAATGCGGCAAGCTTAAAGAACCGTCCCGAAACGGCCTTGCTATTATACCAGAAGCAGACTGCCTCTGTCAAGAGGTTTTTTCTCTTTTTCGCAAAAAAAGGCGGCCCGCCGTGTGGCGGACCGCCGTGGCTCTTCGATTTTCCGGCGGCCCTGATCAGAGGGCGGCCTTGGCGGTCTCGACCAGCTTGGCGAACCCGGCGGGATCGCTGTAGGCGATGTCGGCCAAGACCTTGCGGTTCAGGACGACGCCGGCCTTCTTCAGACCGTTCATGAAGCGGGAATAGTTGACGCCGTTGGCCTTGCAGCCCGCGGAGATGCGGGTGATCCACAGCTTCCGGAAGTCGCGCTTTTTCAGCCGGCGGCTGACGTAAGCGTACTTCAGGGACTTCATGACCTGCTGGTTCGCTACTTTATAGTGGGTGGATTTGGTCCCCCAATAGCCTTTTGCAAGACCGATGATCTTTTTTCTTCTCTTCCGGGTCATCAGAGCGCCCTTGATTCTTGCCATTTTATCTCAATCCTTTCGTCAGTTCTTTTTCGTCGTTCAAGCGTAGGGCAGAAGCCGCTTCAGCGTGGGGGCGTTGGCGGCGGAAGCATAGCCGGTCTTGCGGAGATTGCGCTTTCTCTTGGTGGTCTTCTTGGTAAGAATATGGTTTCTCAGCATGTGGTTGCGCTTTACCTTACCGTTTTTCGTGAGCGAAAATCTTTTCGCGGTGCCCTTGTGGGTCTTCAGCTTTGGCATTGTGTTTGGCTCCTTTCATCTATCCGGCGGACCCCGGCCTCGGGCCGGGACCGCGCTTTCAACGGCATTTCCCCTTCCGGGGGACTGTATTTACTGCTTCACGCGCGCGGCGAGGATCATGCTCATGTCGCGGCCTTCCAGCTTGGCGGGCTTTTCGACGACGCCCTTTTCGGCGCAGCCCTCCGCGAACCGCTCCAAAAGCGCTGCGCCCAGATCGGTGTGCGTCATGTTGCGGCCGCGGAACTGGACCGTGACCTTGACGCGGTTCCCGTCCTCCAGATACCGAAGGGCGGCCCGAAGGCGAAAGTCGAAGTCGTGATCGCCGACGCCGGCGGTCCGGAACTTGATCTCCTTGGTCTCGACGGTGTTCTGGTTCCGTCGCGCTTCGCGCTGTTTCTTGGTCTGTTCGAATTTGAATTTTCCGTAGTCCATGATCTTGCACACGGGCGGAACGGCGTTGGGCGCGATCTTGACCAGATCCAGGCCCGCGTCCCGCGCGGCAAGCTGCGCCTCGCGCGCGGACATCACGCCGAGCTGTTCTCCCGTTTCGGAGATCAGACGGACCTTTTCGTCGCGGATCTCTTCGTTGATCATGTGATCATTTTTCGGAATGGAAATCACCCCCGAGGGAAGAATAGACAAAAACAAGCGGCGAAAGACAGATCCCTTCGCCGCAGACCGTCCGGCGCGAAGCGCCGGAGATATGGACCTCTGCCGCATGCCGCGACAGGGTGAGGATCGGATCCTTCTTTGTTTGCCCGGCTATTATAACACAGCCGCCGGACCCTGTCAAGAGATTTTTTTGAAAATGTTAATTTTTTTCTCCGCGGGCCGCGGCGCTTGCAAGCGCGGGCCGCGGATGGTATAATCATCTTGCCGATATCATGGAACGGGTGCTGAGACGACATGGACGACTGGACTTTTGAAAAAAGCTTTTTCCGGAACGAGATCCGCCGCGTGAACCTGACGCGGATGGCGCTGGCTCTGCTCGTGCTGGCCGCCATCGTTCTGCTGGACACGCGCTCCACCGCGGTACAGCTGGTCTACCGGCTGCGCGGGGCCGCCCCCGTCTCGCGGGACGAGCTGACCGCTCTCTCCGACCCGGAGAGCCAGCTGACTCCCATGCCCTTCCCGGCCAACCAGGAGGCGTCCCCCGTCTTCGAATCCGACACGTCTCTGCGGCGGCTGATGCTGGTGCGGGACGGCCGCTGCATCGTGACCGTCGTTCCCCAAGCCGTCCTGCCCACGGAGTACGACGCCGTGGAGCAGAGCGGCCGGGTCTCGTCCTCGGTGGAATACGTCTACGCCGACCTGGGCGGCCGGCTGATGATCGTCAAGCGCAGCAAGGCCCGTCCGCTGGACGAGCTCACCGGCACCGTGGGCTATCTGCCGCGGGACATCCTGTCCGCCGTGGCCGCCGCCTCGGGGCGGGACGAGGCGGAGATCCTGCCCGTTCTCATGGACACCACGCTTGAGACCTTTGCCTCGCTGACCACCGACACGGCCTTTTCGGCGGCGGCGCTGCTGCTGTGGGGCCTCTGGGCCTTCTTCATCGTCCGCCGCGCCATGCGCGTCGACCGCAGCCCGGCCTACAAGCGGCTGTTCTCCTGTCACGGGACCGTAGAGGAAAACGCCCGCGCCATCGATCTCGAGCTGGCACAGCATCCGGACTTCGGCCTGTTCGGCGACATCGTCACCGAAAACTGGCACATCCGCCGCCGGCCGTTCTCGTTCCTGGTCGAGCCGCGCAGCAGCTATCTGGGCGGCTGACCCCGCCGCCCGGCCGCAGACAGACCCCGCCGCCCGCGTCCGGAAGCCCCGGAACGCGGGCGGCCTTTTGCGTCTGCTCCGCCGGCGCTCAACCTCCGTCCCCGGTCTGCCGGGATCCGGTCTCTTCGCGCCGCACCTCGCCGGTCCAGCCGTCGACCTCGTACCGGTATTCCGCCGCATCCGGACCGTAAAACTCGATCTCGTAGATCTGACTCACGCCGACCCATTCCAGCTTGGCTTTGGAAAAGGTCACCTCCGCCTCCGTCAGGCCCGCCCGCTTCAGCGCGATGGCCTTGGCCTCGTCAAGCCCGATCCGGGCGGCCGGCGAGAACTCGAAGCCGCCGGTCCCCACGGCGGTGCAGAACCAGCTTCCGTCCTCCTGCCGCTCCAGCAGGCACTGGAGCCAGCGCAGCAGCTTGCCCTCCCACTCGCCTTTTCCCGGCGTGCCGAAGTCCGCCGAAACAGCGTCGGGGATCGCCGGAACGAACGCATGACCGTATGAGCCGATCACGGCGGCGCCGTCCTCCCGGATCTGGCGGACCTCCCACTCGATCACCTGATACTCCGCGAGCTCGAGCGGGTTCCCCGGGATAAGGCCGGCAAACTGTTTGGGATACTCCTCCGTGACGTACCGTTCCAGCGCCTGCTCCGGGGAAAGGCCCTGCCCGAAGGGAACGTTCCGGGCGGCCGATTCCAGCTCGTAATAGGCCTGACAGACCAAGCCGGTCAGATAGCTCTGCGGCATCGTGCCCCGCCAGAGCAGCGTCTCGCCGTTCGCCGTGAAGCGGACCGCGTCCGTCGTCGACCCGTCGTCCGCGCGCTCCTCCCAGACGTCCATCGCCGCCAGCCCGTCGGCGGCGGTCATCGTCGCCCGGCGGGTCCCGCCGATCGGGACCGGCGCGTCGGACCACGCCCAGCGCGTCTGCCGGACAAGACTCCGGAACCCCTCCATCCGGGCCGCCTTTTCCAGCACATACGCCGGATACGCTTCGCCCGTCTCCTCGCTGTACATTGTCACGGTGACGCTCTCCGGCTCTCCCAGCGCGGCCAGCGCATCCAGCAGACGCCGCGCCGCGTCGGGGGACGGCTCGACGGTGCTTCCGATTGCGGCTTCCGTCGTCGTGTCCGCCGCTGTATCTGTCGTCCCTGCGGCCGTCGCCCCGGTCGTCGCTTCCGCCGTCGCCCCGGTCGTCGCTTCCGCCGTCGCCCCGGTCGTC
>JAEERN010000039.1 GCA_016285815.1 Clostridiales bacterium | reverse complement strand
TTGTCCAGCGTCACGTCCGAGCACTGCCACAGGGTCTCGGCGGCGTTGGAAAAGCGGACGTTCTCCAGCGTCAGCCTGCGGCAGCGGCGGAAGTTCTTCGGCGCCTCGATCATACAGTCCGAAACGACGAGGTCCTCGGTATACCAGACGCCCGCCCGGGCCATCTCGAACCAGACCGTGTCCCGGACCGTCACGTCCTTACAGTACCAAAGCGGATATTTCCAGCGGAACATGCTGCCCCGGACGTCCAGCCCGGCGCTCTCCTTCAGGGGCGACTCCCCGTCGGCGAAGATACAGTCCACGACCGCCAGATCCCGGGACGCGAACAGCGCCCGCTCGCCCGTCAGGATCTGCTGACGGATCTCTCGTTTTTCACTCATGGTTTCTTTGACCTCGCACCTCAAAAAGCCCGCGCGGGGGCGGGTCCCTTCCCGCCCCCGCGCTTTCCGCTTTATTCTACCACAAAAGTCCCCGCCGCGCAAGGGGCGCGCGGCCCTATCCCCGGATTTTCGCCAGCTCCCGCCCGACGACGGCCATCCACCGGCGGGCGATGAGCTCGTGGCCGATGACGGTGGGGTGGATGCCGTCCCACAGGATCCGCTCCGGCCCGGCGACCCCGGCGGCCCGGTCCAGCATCTTCTGAAGCGGCACGAAGACCGCACCGCAGTCCGCCGCCACCCGCCGCGTCACGGCGGCCAGCTCGGCCACCCGCCGGGACATGAACTCCCGCGCGTCCGCGTCGGCGAAGCACGGCCCCGTGAAGGGTTCCATCAGCACGAAGACCGTCTCCGGTCCGGCCGCCCGCGCCTCGTCCAGCAGCAGGCGATAGATCTTCCCGAACCGCGCCGGATCCGAGCCGGTGCCCGACCGCCACGAGAAAAACGCGTCGTTGACGCCGATGAGGATGCTGAGGATCGTGGGCTTCAGCGCCAGCGTGTCCTCGGCCCAGCGTCCGTACAGGTCGGCGATGCGGTTCCCGCTGATCCCCCGGTTATAGGTCGTGATCCGCTTGTCCAGATTCTCCGCGCACAGCCGCCCCGACGCGACGCACTGATAGCCGTGGCCCATGACGTGGTTGGGGTCGGTGTCGAGGCTTCGGCCCCCGTGGGTGATGGAATCTCCCTGGAACAGGATCACTTCGCCGTCTCTGAGCCAGACCATGGACGCGCCCTCCTCTTCTCTGCTCCGGCCGCCCGCGCGGGCGGCCGGGCCGACTGTTATTTTACCATCTCCCGCCGCCCGCGTCAACCGTTTTGCCGCGGGACGGGACCCGCGCCGCGGCGCTTTTCCCCCCGCCCCGCCGCCCGGCGGGGCTTTTTGGGACCGGGATGGACGCCGTGCACAAAGCCCAACGGCCCACCCCCCCCCAGATTTTTGTGCATGTTTTTTGCCAAAAGTAACAAATTGTAACCCTTTTTTCGACAGGATCGTGTATAATGGAAGCATCCCCGGGCGGGCCTGATGCAGCGGCGTTTTTTTCGCCCGGATTTCAAAAAAGGAGGCACTTTTCCATGAAGCGATCCCTTCTTGCACTTCTGCTGATCCCGGTCCTGCTGCTGGCCGCCTGCGGCCCCGCCGAACCGGCGGTCCCAACAGGGGCAACGACAGGCGCCTCCACGGAAGCGACGACCACCGAAGCAACGACCACGGAGGCCACCGCCGCCGGGCCGGTCTCGCCGGAAGAGGGCGTCGAGCTCATCGCCTCTCTGGACTTTGGCTGCAACCGCTACGACCAATGGGCGGCCGCCTCGGCGCTGCGGTTCGAGACCCTGGCGGAATACGCGCCGCTGGCGGCTTGGGCCAACGCCATCCATGCGGCAGCCTACCCGCGGCGGGGCCATTGGGGCGAGCCCTCCCTTCTTCCCCTGCTGGACGACGCGTTCTTTGCGAAAAACGTCCTGCTCCTCACCGTCGACGAGGGATATCCCATCGACGTCGAGGCCGTCGAGATCACTGTCGACGACGGCGCCGTCCGGATCCTCACGGTCCAGGACCGGAGCTGTGATACTACTTTTATCGAGCACCATCACCGCCAGATCAACCTCTGGCGCGTGGACCGCAGCCTGCTGGAGGGGCGGTCGCTGGAGTACCGCGGCGCCTGCGGCGCCGTTCCGGACTATTGGAAAGAGGATTTTCCTCCCTATGACACCCTTTACGCCCATCCGCTGCCCGCTCTGTCCCCTTGGGACCGCACGGACGGCGCGGCCGTCTCCGGCTTCGGCGAGGTCCGTCTGGGCGACGCGCCGAAGGGGCTGAGCGGCACGGTCCTCTCCGCCCGGGTCTCCCGCGCGGAATACCTCACGCTTCTGTGGCAGTCGAGCGGCCTGCTCGACCGGAGCAGGGAGTACCGCGACCTTTCGGAGCACGGCTTTGAATACTTCGGCCAGCCGCTCTTCGGCGAGACCGCGCTGGCCGCGCTGACGCAGCTTCTCGAGATCTACGATCTGCCCGTGCCGGACGCGTCGGCCTTTGACGGGGGCGAGGTCTTCGTCTTCCTCGAGATCGGCGGGCCGGGCGCGGCCCCGTCGATCGCCGACGGTCAGGTGGTCACCGGCCGTCCCGACGGGGACGGCGTCTGGTTCACCTTCGTCTGCGTCCGCTGAATGCGCGCCGCACGGGAAAGCCTCCGCCGCGGACCCACCCCCGCCCGCCCCGCCGCCCGCGGGGCGGGCTTTTCCGGCGCCGGGCGCGGCCGTTTTTTTGCCCGGCGCTTGACAAACCGCCCCAAGGCTGGTACGATATCCTTGACCGAAACGACACAAAAAGGAGAACAACGCCATGCCTGAACTGACTTTTCGCCCACTGGAGCAGGACGACCGACAGGGGATCGTCGACTTTTTCGCCCGTCTGGGCGAGCCGGGCTCTACCTTTTTCAACCGCGACCGCGGCAACGAGCGCGGCACCATGCGCTTTTTCGAGCAGGAGGTGCCCAACACCCGCTTTTTCGTCACCTGTCTGCCGGACGATCCCACGCCCGCCGGACTCTGCTTCCTGTGGGACCTCGACACCATGATTCCGTGGATGGGCATCGGCGTCCGCCACGACTGTCTGGGACAGCACATCGGCAGCTTTACCATCGACCATCTCCTGGCCTTTGCCGGGGAGCGCGGCTGCGGCGGCGTCCTGCTGACCACCGCTCAGGACAACTTCCCCGCCCAGCGGCTCTATGAGAGCCGCGGCTTTGAAAAGCTGGGCGTCCACCACGACGGCGAGTTCCTCTATCTGAAGCGGTTCGCCGCGGGCCCGATCGCCCCGCGGGAGGACTGATCCCCCTCGCCGGACCGCGCGGCGCAGAGCCGCTTTCTCTTTTAAAAAAGCCCGCCGCGGGCCCCGTTTCCAGGGGCCTGCGGCGGGCTTTTCGTCCGCTTTGGGTAGCGGTCACGCGTCGTTTTCTCCCGTGATCGGCTCAGACCGGGTGCGCCAGAAGCTGTTGGCCCGCACCTCGGCGCGATAGCGGCCCGGCTCCAGCTCGAACTCCACCCGGACGGCGGGGGGCATATGATAGAGATAGTACGACGAGGTGACGTTGATCTGCCGCCGGATGACGCCCGTCTCCCGCTCGCGGATCGTGACCGTATAGCTGTCCGGCCGCTCGCGGCCGCCGGCCTGGGGAAAGGTGACCGCCGCGCGGCCGTCGTTCAGGGTGAACTCCGCCGCCGCGCCCTCGGCGAAGACCGGCCGGTCCCCGGTGCGATAGCGGGCGTCGGTATAGGTGAAGCTCTCCGGGTCCCACGGGGTCTCGACGACCCAGCCGTCGTGGAAAAAGTTCCCGCTCAGAATGTCCAGCGGCAGGATGCGCACGCAGCCCGCCGCGTCCGCCTCGACGATCAGCATCTGGGCGCACTCGTTGGCGTCCGGCGGAACGGTGCCCGTCTGCTTGTCGAACTCGTCCAGCTCGAAATAGCGCATGGAGCCGGTCCCCACGGCGGTGAAATACCGCTGGTGGATGCTGCGCGGGTCGTTGATGGGCGCGTGGCTGTGGCCGGAAAAGTCCACGACCTGGGGATAGTTCATCAGGATCTGGTTGATCTCCTCCGTGGCCCAATAGATGCTGCCGTAGACCGTGTCGGTCAGATGGGGGTGCTGGAACACGAAGATGGGGCGGCGCGGCTCGTCCGCCGCGGCCTTTTTCAGCTCGGCCGCCAGCCAGGCCTGTTTGCCCTCGCCGATCGAACAGCCGCGCTCGGTGGTGAGGCTGATCAGGTGGAAGCCCTTCATCACCCGGTGCTGGTCGGGGGGCATCCGGAAGATCTCGGCGAACCGCTGGTGGGCGCCGGCCTCGCGCCCCTCGCCGCCGAACTCGTGGCTGGCCATGGTCAGCACGGCCTCGGTCTCCGGACGAAGGCCCCGATCCAGCGAATCCCGGAACAGCAGCATCTCCTCCCGCGAGCCGGAGTTGGCGAAATCCCCCACGACGTAGATCGCGTCGATGACGGGGTACGTCTGCCCGTCCGCGTAGGCGTAGGCCAGCTCCAGTCCGCGCTCGAACCGCTCGCGTTCGACCGCGCGGTCCGCCTGATAGTGGATATCGCTGCACACGATCATCCGAAAAATGGGGGTCATAGTCGTTTCTCCTGTCTTTCGTCGCTTTTTCGCCCCTTATTATACCACGCCGCCCCCGGCCGCGTCAACGCGGCGCAGGGGCGGCGATCGCCTTTCGTCACAGGTCCGCAAGCTCGTTCATCCGCAGGCGCAGCGCCTCGGAGATCTCCTCGCGGCTTTCACAGCGCGCCCGGAGCGACGAGAACGAAACGGGCGCGTCCACGGTGATCGTCCTCTTTTTCTTCGAGAAATAGGCGGTATAGACGGGAAGGTCCACGCCCTTGGTCAGCATCCTCTCGCCGAGCACGACGAACCCGCTGAAGAAGTATTTCGGCTTTTCGAAATAGCCCTTCGACGAGTCCTCCGGGAACACGATCATCGTATAGCCCGCCTTGAGCGCGTCCTCGCTGGCGCGCAGGGTGGAGACCAGCTTCCGCGGCGTGTTGCTGGTGGGGATCGGCGCCATGCCCTTGTAGACGAGGTGCACGAACGGGCTCCCCACGAAGCCGACGACGCGCGAGAAGAACCGGGAAAAGTGCTTTTTCTCCGGAAAGTAATAAAAGGCGAGATAGCGGTAAACGGACCGCAGCCCCGCCGTCATCTCATAGGCGGTCCAAAACTTTTTCGGCCGGTCGAGGTGATACTCCCACGTGAGCGGACCGGCCGCGCCCTCGTGGTTGGAAAGGACCAGCGAGGGCCCCTCGATCGGCGCGCCGAGGCAGCGGATCGACGTTTTTTTCGTCATGACGAGCTTTACGAGCTTTCCGTAAAACCGGTACCAAAGCGGCTTCTTCTCCATAGACACACTCCTAACTCGTTCTATTATACTCGGATCCGGGCGGCTTGGCAAGCCGTCCGGCCGCGAAAAAGCGGCGTGCGGCAAAAAAAGGGGCGGCCCCGCCGCCCCCGTCCGATGCTTTTTTGACGGTGTTTTTTTGCCGTTTCGTTGCCGCGGACGCGTATCCTTTCCCCATCATCTCGATCGTCAGGGAGGTCGCCGTCCGCACATGAAACCGCTGTTCTTCCGGGAAAAGGCCGCGCCCCGCGTCCGCGAGCTCGCCGTCTGCGCGGCGGCCGCGGCCGCTCTGCTGCTGGCCGCCGTTGCCGCCATTCTGCTGCTGCCTCCGGGCGCGCCGACGTCCGGACCGGTCCCGCCCCGCGGGACCGAAGGGTCCTCCGGCACGGCCGCCGGGCGCGAAGGGACCCCCGGCGGGACCGCCCGGACCGATGGCTCCTCCGCCGCAGAGGCCGGACCGGACTATCTCACCCTGTCGCTGACGGAGCGGGACCTCGCCCGCGGGACGCTGGTCCTCGTCAACGCCGACCTCGCCTTCGACCCAGAGTCGGCGGAGACGGTCCGGCTGTTCTACGTCAAGAACCGGAGCTATTACGTGTCCGACACCACGGTCCGCGTCACGGCGGAGACCGCCGACGCGCTGAACCGCTGGATGGCGGCCTTCCACGCCGCCGCCGGGCCGGACAACGCCATGGTCGCCGTGGGCTGGCGGGATCTGGCCCTGCAGGATTCGCTGTACCGGCGGGCGCTCCGC
>JAEERN010000038.1 GCA_016285815.1 Clostridiales bacterium | reverse complement strand
GCGCTCGCGCGGGTCCAGCGCGGCGTCCACCGCCCGGCGCAGGGCCGCGGCGCGGTCGGACAGGACCAGGCCGTCCAGAACGTCCTCCTCAAAGCCAGCGGTCTCGGCCAGCGCCGGCTCGCCGCCGTCCCCGTCGCCGTCGCTCTCCGCCGGGGCGGTCAGAGAGACCTCGGCGCTCTGGCGGCGAAGGGTCCGGAAATACATGAAGATCTCGTTCTCCACACACCGGGCGGCATAGGTCGCCAGCCGCGTGTTCTTGGCCGGGTCGAAGGTGCGGATGGCCTTGATGAGCCCGATGGTGCCGATGGAGATCAGGTCGTCCGGGTCGCCGGAGACGGCGTAGTACTTTTTGACCACGTGGACGACCAGACGCATGTTGTGCTCGATGAGGCGGTTGCGGGCGCTGAGGTCGCCGTCCGCGGCGGCCAGCAGCAGACGGCGCTCTTCCTCGGGGGAGAGGCTGGGGGGAAACGAGCCGCCGCCTTCGACGTGGAGCGTCAGCAAGACCAGCCGGGACAGCAGCGAGAGCAGAGAGCGGAACATGAGGCACCTCCCAAAAGCCGATGATCTCGGCCTATGCCTATGCCGCCCGCGGCCCGTCTGTTGCCTGTCCCGGGCGGGAAGGCGGACCTTTTTCCCGGAAGGCGGGGCGGGAAGGCCGCTTTGCCGTCCCCCGCCGGCGTTTTTTGAAAAAACGTTTGCGTTTTTCGGCTCCCCGCGGTATAATAGAGGCAGAAAAACGCCGCCGGGTCCAAGGCGGCGCAGAGAAAGGAAGCGAAGAGCCGTGGTCGGAACAAAGAAAAACATCGCGCTCAAGAGTGCGGCCGTCCTGCTGGCGGCGCTGCTGCTGGCGGCGCTGGCGCCGGTGCTGGGCGGCAGCGTCTACGCGGACGTCTCCGGCGTCTACACCTACGAGGTGACCGACGGCGAGGCGACGATCACCGCGGTCGACACCGGCGTCTCCGGCGCGCTGACCGTCCCGGGCAAGCTGGGCGGCAAGCCCGTCGTCGCCGTCGGCGACGAGGCGTTCCGGGACTGTTCCCGTCTGACGTCCGTGAAGCTGCCCGCCACGGTGCGGACCATCGGCGAGCGGGCCTTTGCCGACTGTACCGAGCTGACGGCGGCGACGCTGCCGGATTCGCTGGAGGTCCTCGGCGGCCATGCGTTTTTCTTGTGCAACAACCTGCTCTCCGTGAAGATCCCGGACGGCGTCTTTGAGGTCGGCGAGGGAGTGTTCTCCTTCTGCCGCGCGCTGAAGTCCGTGACCCTGCCGGACAATCCGGACTTCAGCGCGATCCCCGACGATATGTTCTACGGCTGTTCCGCGCTGACGGACGTGGTCCTGCCGGAGAGTCTGTACCGGATCGGGGCGAATGCGTTCGGCGGCTGCCGGTCGCTGGAGACGCTGGCT
This sequence comes from Clostridiales bacterium, assembly GCA_016285815.1. Taxonomy (GTDB): domain Bacteria; phylum Bacillota; class Clostridia; order Oscillospirales; family QAMX01; genus SIG499. The sequence goes on along the minus strand of JAEERN010000038.1, from coordinate 859 downwards.
CTTCCGGCATCTCTGACGGAGATCGGGAATTTCGCCTTTTCCGGGTGCACGTCTTTGACGGATCTGACGGTGGATCCGGACAGCCGGAGCTTCTCGGCCGCCGGCGGCGTGATCTACAACAGGGCGAAGACCGAGCTGGCGGCCGCGCCGGCGGTCAAGACCCTGACCGTGCCGGGCACGGTGACCCTCATCCGGGCCATGGCGTTCGATAGAAACGCCAACCTGACCAAGCTGACCCTGCCGGACGGGCTGGAGGAGATCCGGATCTACGCCTTCCGGGGCTGTACGGCGCTGAAGACGCTGACCATCCCCGCAAGCGTGACGAAGATCAAAGAGGGCGCCTTCTCTGGATGCACGGCGCTGACCGGGCTGAAGATCGACGCCGGCAATGAGACGTACAAGGCCTCCGGCGGCGCGCTGTACACCAGGGACATGGCGACGCTGGTGGCCGCGCCGGCGGTCAAGACCATGACGGTGCCGGATTCGGTGACGCGGCTCGCCATGTACACCTTTTCGGGGAACACCGGGCTGACGTCGGTGCTCCTGCCCAAGGGGCTGAAGGTCATCGGCCAGTACGCCTTTGAGGACTGCAACGGGCTGAAGTCGCTGACGATCCCGGCCGGGGTGGAAGAGGTCTTCCCCTATGCGTTCTGCCGCTGCGACGAGGCGGACCTCTGGTGTCTGGCCTCGTCCGAGCCGGCAACGTGGGACAGCCGGTGGAGGGAGATGTGCGATGCGACGGTCCACTGGGGCAAGCTGGAGCGGCCCGCGGTGACGGCCAAGGCGCTGGCCGCCGGCGGGATCAAGCTGAGCTGGAAGACCGTGCCCTATGCCACGAAGTACAACGTGGAGCGCAAGG